>JBBTLH010000076.1:0-6558 GCA_038068755.1 Candidatus Omnitrophota bacterium | reverse complement strand
ATGAAAAGACAAGCTATAACCAAACAAGACCCACTGCAAGCTCAAAACGCACAAAATAATAAAGCACTGCATCAGAATGCTTAACACATTCTTACGTCTGACCATGCCCCCGTAGAAAAACGCCAAGCCCGGAGTCATCAACATTACAAGCGCCGATGACATCAAGACCCACGCCGTATCTCCCGAATTAACCATACTTAACACCCCCTTGTTAGACTACTTATACTTTTGTATATTCAACTGGATAAATCCAGCACAAAAAAAACATTGTTGCCGAGAAGCAGCTTTTTATGTAATCTTCAACTTCTCGGCAACAAATTGGGCATAGACTTTATTGATACGCTTGGTCTTGAACCACCTTTCTATAGTTGAGATCTGGATATCAAGCTTTTTAGACAGGTCATGGAGCGTATACCCATTCTCCAGTTTAATCCGCATGACTTTTTCTATAAACTCTTGATTCAGCATAGCCAAAGCCAATTACAACGCCTTTTCGCCTTTTTCGCCTGTGCGTATCTTTATCGCGTCGTCAATAGGCGAAATGAATATCTTACCGTCACCGATCTCCCCGGTCTTGGCCGAGCCTACAATAGCCAAGACAATACGATCAACGTCTTCATTTTTGGCGACTATCTCGATTTTTAATTTCGACAGCAGCTCGACTTTATATTTTTCTCCGCGCCATTGCTGAAATACGCCTTTTTGTTTTCCATGACCTTCTATCTCCGTAATCATCAACCCGGAATAACCGACACCGGTCAAGTCTTTGCGGACCGCCTCTAATTTTTCCGGACGTATAATAGCCTCAATTTTTTTCATGTTGATCCCCTTTCTTTAATAATTCTTACGGACAAGAAATTCAGGATAGGCGGAGTTGCCGTGCTCGCCGATATCTAATCCTTCAATTTCCTCCTGCAAGCTGACCCGCATGCCCATCAAGGCCCTGATCACCAACCAGCCAACAATGGAAAGAACAAATACGAATACAGCAACACTGATCACCCCTGTAAATTGCGCAGTCAAAAGCTTAGTTCCGCCTCCAAAAAAGAGACCGTTGCCAGTGGCAGTTCCGGCTATTTTATCCTGAGCAAACAAACCGACGCATAGAGTCCCGAACACACCATTGACCAAGTGTACGGATAAGGCGCCTACCGGATCATCAATGCGCAAGCGGTCAAACATAATAACCGCCAGAACCACCAAAATACCTGCGATTAAACCGATAATAAGTGAACTTAAGACGCTAACAAACGCACAAGATGCTGTGATAGCAACAAGACCTGCGAGGCAACCATTGAGTGTCATACCAAGATCAGGTTTTCCCAATAATATCCAAGACATAATCGTTGCGCTCATAATAGCCGCGACAGCCGCTGTATTTGTAGTAACAACGACGTGGCTGATCGCCATGGGGTCAGCAGCCATTGTTGAGCCGGGGTTAAATCCAAACCAGCCAAGCCACAACACAAAAGTACCGATAGTAGCAATAGACAAGTTATGGCCAGGAATGGGATGGATCTTTCCGTCATCCGTATATTTGCCGAAGCGTGGGCCAAGTATAAGAACACCTGCCAAAGCAGCCCAACCACCGATAGAATGTACCACAGTCGAACCCGCAAAGTCAAACATACCTAGTTTAGCCAGCCACCCTCCACCCCATATCCAGTGCCCGACCACAGGATAAATAACCATTGCCATTAAAAACGAAAAGAAAATGAACGATTTGTATTTTATCCTCTCTGCCACAGCACCGGATACGATCGTAGCAGCCGTCCCGCAGAAAACTAGCTGAAAAAAGAACTTGGCCAACAACGGCACGCCTGTCCACGAGATCGCAGAATAAACGCCTTGGTAAGCGTCACCTACCGCAGGCGAATTATCTAGCCCATTCAAGAAAAACAGGCCTTTTAAGCCGATGAAAGGATTGCCATCGCCGAACATCAATCCCCAGCCTAAAAACAAAAACCCTAGAGAAGAAACTGCGAATACGATAAAGTTTTTTGACAAGATATTAACGCAGTTCTTGGCCCGCGCGAATCCCGCCTCCACCATAGCGAACCCTAAGTTCATAAAGAAAACAAGCATGGCCGTCAGAAGGACCCATAACGTATCCAAAATTACTTTAGGTTCCATAAAATACCTCCTTTAAAAATCTATATCCGTCTGAATGGTGAATGTATTAGCAAGATTAACATCGTTATATATCTGATAACCAAAGATAACAGAAACATTGTCGGCGAACTTCCACGAAGCTCCATAATTCATGGCGCCATAGGACGAGCGCGACCCCTGATATTCAACGCATAGCCAAAGCTTATCGGAGATCTCGCTCATCACGCGTTCCCAGGCCAACAAAACACCGTCATTATCCTTTTTTCCTCCATGGACAAGCAGTTTGTTATTACCTGCAAAATAGCCGGCTGATAACCTACCCAGGTTTATGCCACCCAGGATGAAAGTCTTAGCCACTTTCCCGTATAAGACGTTAGAGTCGGTCTTATCTTCTTTTGTGCCGATGTCGTAAATACCGAATGCCACAGCAGGAAAGAACTTACCAAAAGAATCTTCCGGGATACCGACTTTCGCATTGAAATACATCGGATACTTATCCAAAACCCCATATCCGGACTTGTGGTCAAAACCCACCTCGGCATTCAGTTTCTTAAACGGCAGGATACCTACTGTTAAACCTGCATTGGTTATTGTATTAGCCCTTGAACCGTCTGAATTGCTTTCTGTAGGAACATAAAAATCAGCGGTTAAGTGCCACTTCTTATAAGCTTGCACATCTGTTGAAGGTGCCCAGATATGCGTTGATGCAGTAGCAAAAGCACTCCTTGTAACAAGTACCTCCCCAAACACTAAAAACATCAACAAACCTAAGCTCCATCTTAAACTCGCGCTTCTCATAATCCTCATAATTCCTCCAGTTTCGTCTAATAAAAATAAAAAGGGCGTCTACCATCCATCACTGGATAAAAGACGCCTATGTCTTAAAAAGAGGCCAAAAAAATGCGTTCGCTTCATTTGCGAACGCCCTTGTCTTTATTACGACTTCGTAATATTAACTTCTAACCACCTAAGTATACTACATTTTTCTTTTATGTCAAGCCCTGTTTAAAAAATATTTCTTTATTCTCAAAAAGGTATTGGAGGATATCCAGTTCATACTTATCAAACCAGGTGCCGCCGCAATAAGCGCAGCGGTCTACTTCAACAGGATAAGAGTAAACAAAAAACTGCCGCAGCATCTTGCGCAGGCAGGCAGGACAATCAAAGACCCAGACGTTATCCGTGCCTTGCTTGGCCTGGAACTTCTGCTTTTCGCTTATGAGCGTCTTTCCCAACCGCGCGATCTCAACGCTAAAATGTTTATCCTGCCTTATCAAGATACGGCTCACCTTGCCCTCTTCCACAAAGACTCCCTGACAATAATTACATTTCAGGACAGGCGCGCCTTCATAGGTAACTTCTTCAAGAGAAACCTTGCAATGCGGGCACAGAAACTTTTCTTTGTCGCCAGACCCTGCGTCCTTACTAAAGAGGCCAAGCAATGCTTTGTCTTCATAAGCATGTATGACGCTCTCTGACCCTTGCGGCCTAACCCAATCTTCAGGCGTTAATGCCGGCATGTTTTTTAACTCGCTGACAGCAAAAGGCCCCTGCCACTGCTGGCCCATAAAAACAAACCACTGCCGGTCTAAATCCGGACCCTCCATCTTTGTCTCAATCTCAGCTACAGGAGAGGCTCTTTTAAAATTCTTTAAGTTTTCCTCAAGCGATTTTTCATCCAGATGCGCCATATTCAAAAGTATACCTATCCTGTTTTTTATTGGCGGGTGCGTAGAGAACATATCGGAAAACACACCTTCTTTCTCATCCAGAGCGCTGGGAACAGGATTCATAATAAAAATAGACTGGAGCCTCTCGCCCTGCGCTCCTGAGCCGCGCCAATTTGATGAAATAAGTTTTAATGCCTCAGCCAGGCTTAAAGGATCCCTTGTCAGGCGCACGGCCACGGCATCCGCGCGGTATTCCCTCTGGCGGGATATAAAATAACGGATAAGAGAACTGAAAAAACGCATGATTGCTAAAATTATATAGACCAATACTAAAACACCGCTGCCCCTGCCTCTCCTCCTCTTCAAACCCAAGGCGAGATGAGTTGAGCCTTCTTCATAGATCTCTGCCAAAGCGCAAGTCACTGTTGTGCTAAGACAGTCGCCGCTTATGATATGTCCTGCCTCATGGCCCACTACAGCCTCAATCTGGGAACGGCTCAAGCGCGTTAATAATCCCTCCGTAACACCTATGACGGCGCGGCCGTTAAAATCTTCAAGAGCAAAAGCATTCATGCTCACACTGGGCAGGACCCAGGCCTCAAGAGGCCTGCCTCCTATGGCCACGCTTACTTCTTCAACGATATTTTTTAAATATTGGTGATATGTATCTTTTGGGTCTACGGGAAGAGCGCCGATAAGGCCGCATATCTTATCAATAAGGTTACTGGTAGATGTCCACCAATGCAATAGGCCTATTATTAAAGCAACAGCTAAAGCAGCCAGAGTGTGCTGCCAGGATGGCAGAGCGAAACACCCTCTAACACCCTCCGCAACACATGAAAAACCTGACGTATTTTCTAAGACGATAAGAATAAGGTAAGCGGTGAGGAAATAAAAAAGTATAATAAAAACAAAAAGAAAACCGATGACCTTGGTTTTCTTTTCTTCAATCTCTATAAATGAATAAGGCATATAATTTTAGCGTAGAGTAGTTTGCGCTATACGCTAAAATTTTACCTGGGGTGCTTCTTTTTCCGTCTTATCCTCTATCTGAAAAAAGTCTCTCTGGGCAAAACCGACTGCGCCTGCCACGATATTCCCCGGGACGATCTGTATCTGGGTATTGAAACGGCCAACCTCGTCATTATAATACTGCCGCGCGAAAGAGATCTTGTTCTCAGTTGACGTCAGCTCTTCCTGAAGCTTAAGCACGTTCTGATTGGCCTTAAGGTCCGGATACCTTTCTACAACGGCAAACAGGGATTTTAAAGTTGAGCTCAGGAAATTCTCAGCCTGGGCTTTATCTTTGATGCTGGAGGCGTCAATGGCCTGATTCCTCGCTTTGATGACGCGCTCTAAAGTATCTTTTTCATAACTCATATATCCCTTGACCGCCTCAACAAGATTAGGGATAAGGTCGTGGCGCCGTTTCAACTGCACGTCTATTTGAGACCAGGCATTTTCAACCCTCACCTTAAGAGCAACAAGAGAGTTATAGGTCGTAAAAAACCATCCCGCTATCAAAAGTATTGCCGCCAGCAAAATCAATAAGATTATCATATTACCTCCCCCTCTTTTATCACCGCGTTTTTATAAACTACGACGATGCCATCCTTGATCATATAATCAGGCCCCTGGAAATCTTTGATGCCTTTTTGATTTACTATTCTTACTCCGCGCCCGATACGCGCGTTCTTGTCCAGAATGGCCCTGCGTATATGGCAATCTTCGCCTACGCCCATGCCCGCCTCATAATAATCAGCGCCCATAATAATAGAATCTTCTATCACGGCGTTCTTTGCTATCTTGGAGCGCAAGCCGATAATAGACCCCCTGATAGTGGCTGAATCTATAACCGAGCCGTCTGATACCATGCTGTGTTCAATAATTGAATGGTTGTATTTTGCCGGAGGAAGAGAGCGCGAGCGAGTATAAATAGGCCAAGCCTCATCAAACAGGTCTAAAGGCGGGCATTCGCGCGTAAGCGCAAGATTCTCCGTGTAAAAAGAACTGATGGTCCCTATATCGCGCCAATAGCCGCTGAACTCATAAGCATAGATGCGCCTATCGTGTATAGCTTCCGGAATTATCTCTTTTCCAAAATCTGCTTTTTTGCTTTTGCTTAAGATCTCGGACAAGGCGTCAATATTAAAAAGATAGATACCCATAGAACACAAAAACTTATCTTCTTCGTCCCTATTGACGCTTGAGGCCTTGACCAGCTCTCTATTAGCTGGTTTTTCAACAAAACTCGTTATCCTGGAGTCCTTATCCACACCCATTATGCCGTAATGCGATACCTCGCTGCCTCCTATAACATTGCAGGCAACGGTGACTTGAGCCTTCTTTGAGACGTGATACTCAAAAAATTTATTCAAATCCATCTTATACAACTGGTCGCCTGAGAGGATGCAGACATATTTGATGTTGGGATGAAAAAAATGCTTAAGGCTCTTGCGCACCGCGTCCGCGGGGCCCTGAAACCAGTCCGCATGCTCCATAGTCTGGTCAGCCGCGATGATCTCAATAAACCCTTGAGAAAATTGATCAAACTTATACGTGCGCGTGATATGTTTGTTCAAAGACTCAGAGTTGAATTGGGTAAGAATGTTTATTTTCCTAAAACCTGAATTGAGGCAGTTTGAGATGGGGATATCAATAAGGCGGTATTTACCGAAAAGCGGCACCGCGGGTTTTGCCCTGTCGCGTGTCAAAGGATAGAGCCTGGTGCCGCGACCGCCGCCGAGAATCACGCAGAGCACGTCGTTAACCATAT
>JBBTLH010000075.1:335-17248 GCA_038068755.1 Candidatus Omnitrophota bacterium | reverse complement strand
TGTCAGGCATCAACACATCCTGCTGTGCCTTATTGAAACGGTGTATCTCGTCAATAAAAACGATGGTCTTTTGACCCGTCGGGCTTGATAGCCTTAATTTTGCTTGTTTGATAACCCGGCGCAGTTCTGCGACGTTTGAAGCGACTGCATTGAGCGGCTCAAAATAGGAATGGGTGATATTAGCGATGCAGTGGGCTAATGTGGTCTTGCCGGTTCCCGGGGGCCCAAAAAAAATGACGGACATCAGGCGGTCCGCCTCTATGGTCTTTCGCAAAAGCGAACCCGGAGCTAAAATATGCTCCTGGCCTGTGAACTCATCCAGATTGACAGGCCGCATCCGGCTGGCTAAAGGTTCGGCGCTTGACATAAAAAAATCCCCGCAACTGCCGTCAGCTAGGTGGTCTGAACCCTTTCAGACACGTGGGTGTCCTCTCAGCGGCCCTTGGGCTCGCCTGAAGCCGGACTCCCTTAGGATTGGTGTTGGTTCAATAATCATCAATCGCCGACGTACACCGCAGGGATCTTATCGCCTGTTCTATTTGTAGTATATCACAGGTGAAATTTGAATTCAAGAGAACCCTCGGCCAATGAGAAAAAGTGTCCTGTTTGATTTGTCTCATTGGAACAGTTACCTGAGCGTCAACGATAATTCCTTCACCAGGCCGTCAAGCACATTGCTGTGCACTAAATTGATCTGGGCGTCTGTTAATGTCTTTGCCTCAGAGCCGTAGATAAGCGAGATGGTCAAACCCCGAGAGCCTTCGGGGACCTCTTTGCCTTGATAACATTCCGCGAGCGCGACCGATTTCAAATAGCCGGCCGCTCTTTTCTCTATCAACTCTTTTATCGCGGCATAAGGTGTCGCATTGCCGGCTAAGACACTTATATCCCTTGTAATAGACGGCGTTGAAGCTAAAGGCCTAAACACTTTTTTTAGATCTGCGGCGCAAGCAAACGCGCTTAAAGAAAACTCGGCGACAAAAATATCATCTTTGGCCTTGATGCCCCAGCTCCTCTTGACAGCCTCAGGAATGACTCCTAGTGACCCCGCCTCAGAGCCGTTGACGAGAAGGCAAAAGTTGAGCGCAGAACCCTGCGACGGCGTAAACCCCGTTAGAGAACTCTGTTTCTCTAACGGGGTAAAAACATATCCTTTGATGCTAAACTCATTAAATAATGACTCTAACACGCCTTTGAGGTCATATAGCGTGTAGGGCATGGAGTCTTTGAGCCACGCGGCGCGCTTATCTCCGGAGAGCAGGATACCGACGGATATTGTTTCTTCGCCCTTGCCAAAAACATGGGCTATCTCAAAGATCTCAAAATCAGGATTATTGCGGCTTATATTAAAAGATGCGCATTCTAAAAGCGCCGGCAATAATGTTGTGCGCAACAGGCTATAATCCTGGCTCAAAGGATTAACGAGAGCGCTTATTGCCTGCGGCAATGGGAGCCCGCTTTTGGCGTAATTTTCTTCGCTTGTCAGGCTATAGGTGATCACCTCTTTAAGCCCCATAGAGACAAGCAGCCTTCTAATCATGCGCTCTATTGTCTGGACCTTAGGCACTTTCATGGAAAACGACTTGATCTCAGGAGTTGTAAGCGGTATTTTATCATAGCCATAAGCCCTTGCTATTTCTTCGGTTATGTCTTGCGCTACCTTGATGTCTTTCCTAAAACTCGGGGCTGTCACCTCAAAGACATCCGGTTTTTTCTGCTTCACGCCAAAACCCAATTTCTCAAAAGTACTTTTTGCTTCTCTTGGAGTTATGCGGATGCTCAAAACATCCGCCGCTTCTTTTAGATCAAATATGATCTTCTGTTTTTTTGACTGGGCAGGTGTGCCTGCTTGCTTGGCCGCGGCAAGCGTCCCGCCGCACATATCACAGATCATTTTCGTCGCCGCTAACAGGCCTGCCTTTACTCCTGAGAGGTCAATGCTTCTCTCAAATCTGTAAGATGAATCTGAGGCAACGCCCAGAAGCCGCGCGCCGCGCCTGATCGCCACAGGGTCAAAACAGGCGCTTTCAAGCATGACATTCGCGGTCTTTGAAGATACCTCGCTGTCCTGACCGCCCATGATGCCGGCAATGGCAACTGGCTTTTTAGTGTCAGCGATGACAAGAAGGCCGGCTGAAAGTTTTTTTTCAACACCATCTATCAGAATGAGACGCTCTCCGTCGCAGGCCCGGCGCACGACAATAGCGCCTCCTTCTAATTTATCAAAATCAAAAGCGTGGAGCGGCTGGCCGTATTCCATAAGGCAGAGATTTGTGATGTCTACCACATTGTTGACGGAACGCAGCCCCACCGCCTTGAGCCTTTTTATCAACCATGCAGGTGACGTTGTGACCTTGACACCTACAATGAGATTGCCGTAATAGAGCGGGCATCCTTTAGTGTCGGAAACGCGCACAGAAAACGGCTGAGAGCTTTTCTTGCCCGGGGCAAGGGTGGCACGGAGCACGGGACGCGCCTTTTTAAATTTCGCGCCTGTTATGGCCGCTACTTCGCGCACAATGCCGCGCACGCTCAACCAATCCGGCCTGTTGGACGTAACTTCTATGTCATAGACCCAATCGCCGTCTACCTCGTCAAGAGACGCCACGCTTAAGCCGGCCATGGTAAGCCTGTCGCTCAACTTTTCGGGGCTTAACTTGACATCCACAAATTCTTTTATCCAGGAATATGAGATCCGCATATTTTCTCCAGGGCAAAACCTTAAAACTGCTCCAAAAATCTTATATCGTTCTCAAAAAACATCCTAATATCAGTAATGCCGAATTTCAACATGGCTATGCGTTCCACGCCCATGCCAAAAGCAAATCCCCGCCACGCCTTAGGGTCACATCCGCTTGACTTTAAAACACGCGGATGTACCATGCCGCAACCCAATATCTCAAGCCACCCGCTTTTTTTGCAAACCGGGCAACCCTGGCCCGCGCATAAAAAACACGTGATGTCCACCTCGGCGGAAGGTTCGGTAAAAGGGAAAAAGCTGGGCCTGAAACGCAATTTTGTTTTTTCGCCGAACATCTCCCGCGCGAAAGCTATCAATACACCCTTCAGATCCGAAAATCTCATCTTTTCGCTGACAGCGATACCCTCAACCTGATGGAACATAAAAGAGTGCGACGCGTCCATCGCGTCGGGCCTATAGACCCGGCCCGGCACAACAACCGCCATCGGCGGAAGGCATGTCTTCAAAGCGCGGATCTGCGCGGGAGAGGTGTGGCTACGTAATAGCCTGCGGCCCGCGCTTGACTCCTCTTTGCCTTCTGTTTTTATATAGAATGTGTCAAACGCGTCTCGGGAAGGATGTTCCAGCGGGATGTTTAAGGCCTCAAAATTATTATATTCCGTCTCAACTTCCGGGCCTTCAAAGACCTTAAATCCAAAGCGGCCAAATATATCGCAAATCTCTGTCTCTACCTGTGTTAGGGGATGCTGACGGCCAAGCAGGGGTTTTTTGCCGGGAAGGGTTATATCCGGGCCTGGCGCGCCTGCAGAAGCTACCGACGCTGACAAGGCCGCTTCTTTTTGATGCAATACCTCTTCTATAGCCTGCTTGAGGATATTGAGAGATGCGCCATAAGCTTTTCTTTCTTCCTGCGGCAAGGCCGGGATCCCCGAAAATAATTCGGCAACAATGCCCTTGCGTCCAAGATACTTGACCCGTGCCGCGTCAAGAGCTGTCTTATCCTGGCAAAAATTTATATAGTTCTTTGCCTCTTGGGCAATAGGCGCATGATTAAAAGACATGCAAGCACTCTACTTTTTGGCTATTTCAACCAGCTTCTTAAATGTCGCGGCATCGTTGACAGCCATATCAGCGATAATTTTCCTATCAAGCACAATATCAGCTTTTTTCAAGCCTGTCATGAACCTGGAATACGTGAACCCCAGCTCCCTGCACGCCGCGTTGATGCGCGTGATCCAGAGGCTGCGGAATTCTCTCTTCCTCACCTTGCGGTCGCGCGTGGCATACCTTAAAGCGCGCGCTACGGTCTCTTTTGCCAGGCGGTACCGCCTGGATCTGTCGCCGTAATAACCCTTGGCAGCTTTAAAGACTTTCTTTTTGCGCGCCCGAGTTGAAACGCTGTGTTTAATCCTAGCCATAAGGCAACATCCTCCTTATCTTCTGAAGCTCTGTCCTGTCTACCAGAGCAGCTTTTCTCAAGTTCCTTTTACGTCTGTGCGACTTATTTGTTAAAAGGTGGCCTTTGTACGCCCGCGTCCTCTTGAACTTTCCTTTCCCGGTCCTAAAAAAACGTTTTGCTGCGGATCTGTTTGTTTTTAATTTTGGCATTATAACTCCTTAACTTTGTATATTATAGGTATTTATTCCTTTATTTCTTATTTAGGTGCAACGACCATGGTGATCATGCGGCCTTCCAGCAAAGGGCCATGCTCAATGACACCGCTCGCCTTCGTATCCGCGGCAAAGCGGTCTACGACGCGGCGGCCTATGTCCCTATGCGCCATTTCGCGGCCCCTGAACACAAGCGTTACCTTCACCTTGTTGCCCTCTTTTAAAAATTCCAGAAGGTGATTAAGCTTGATGGCATAATCATGCGCCTCAATGTTTGGCTTGACCCTGATCTCCTTGATCTGAAAATGTTTTTGGTGTTTTTTCGCTTCCCGCTCGCGCTTTTCCTGCTCATACTTATATTTGCTAAAATCCATGATCCTGCAAACAGGTGGTTTGACCTGAGGCGCTACCTCAACGAGGTCTAACTCGTATTTTGCCGCCAGATCCAACCCTGCCTTGCAAGAAACGATCCCCAGCTGCTCGCCCGCGGGGCCGATGACGCGAAGCTCGGGTGAGCGGATCTTTTCATTAACTCTCACGAATTTTTTAATTCTCCACCTCCTGTTTTGGCGCTGCCCTTGACCGGTTTAACTCTTGTCGTTGATCTCTTTTGAGATCTGTTCTATAAAATCATCCACGCTCATAACGCCTAAGTCGCCTTTGGCTTTGCTGCGCACGGAAACGCTGCGCGCGCTCGCCTCCCTGGCTCCTAAAACAACCACGTAAGGCACTTTCTTGAGCTCTGCGTTGCGGATCTTTTTATTCAATGTCTCCGACGACACATCAACGGAGGCCCGTACGAGTTTTGCTTTAAGAGCCGCTTCCACGTTTCTAGCGAAACCCAAAATATCATCCTTGATGGGAATGATCAATACCTGTTCGGGCGCGAGCCAAAGAGGAAAATTCCCGGCATAGTGTTCTATCAGCGTGCCGATAAACCGTTCCAGGCTCCCGAATATCACGCGGTGCAACATAACAGGCCTGCAATATTTACCGTCGGTTGCAACATAGTTAAGATCAAAATTTTGCGGAAGAGCGAAATCACACTGGATAGTGGCGCACTGCCAATATCGGCCGATGGCGTCGCGCAACTTTATATCTATCTTGGGGCCGTAAAAAGCGCCGTCTCCTTCATTTGTGTCGTAAATCAATTTTTTCTCGTCAAGAGATTCTGTTAGAGCCGCAGTCGCTCTTTGCCAATCCTCGTCTGTGCCTATGGACTTGGCCGGCCTAGTGCTTAGCTCAACTTTTAAGTCTTCAAAACCAAATACCTTCATAGTGTCAAAGACAAAATCCATGACGCCTTTTATCTCCTGCTTTACCTGCTCGGGCAGGCAGAAAATATGCGCGTCGTCCTGGGTGAAACTGCGCACGCGCAGCAGCCCGTGAAGGACGCCGCTCTTCTCGTGCCGATAGACGGTGCCTAACTCAAAAAGCCGTAATGGCAGGTCGCGGTAGCTTCGTGTCTTTGATTTATAAATCAAAATATGCCCCGGGCAATTCATGGGCTTGACCGCGTACTCCTGGTCGTCAATAGTCAACATATACATGTTCTCTCGGTAGTACGCCGCGTGCCCCGACGTCTTCCATAGCTCGCCTTTTAAAATATGCGGGGTAAAGACCATCTGGTATCCGCGCTTAAGATGTTCTTCCTTCTCAAATGTCTCAAGTATGTTGCGCAAGACAGCGCCTTTAGGTTGATAAAAGACGAGCCCGGCGCCGGCCTCTTCGTGATAGATGTCAAAAAGCTCCAGCTCCTTGCCCAGTTTTCTGTGGTCGCGCTTTTTAGCTTCCTCAAGCAAGTTTAAATACTTTTTTAAGTCCTCGCTGTTGTCAAAAGCCGTCCCGTATATGCGCTGGAGCATGGGATTGGTCGAAATGCCGTGCCAATAGGCTCCCGCGATGGACAACAATTTAAAGGCCTTGATGTCAGAGGTCGAGCCTACATGAGGGCCGCGGCAAAGGTCCACAAATTCATCGCCTGTCTTATAGATTGATACTTTATCGTCGGGTATAGCTTTTATAAGCTCCAGCTTATAGGCCTCGCCCATATTTTCAAAGAGCGCCATCGCGTCTTTTTTTTGCAGCTCTGTTTTTTGGAACGCAAGGCCGCTATTTATGATCGCCTGCATCCGCTGTTCTATCTTTTCTAAGTCCTCCGGAGCGAAAGGCTCTGCCTTGTCAAAATCATAGTAAAACCCGTCGTCTATGGACGGGCCTATGGCCAACTTCACGTCCGGCCACAGCGATTTGACCGCCTGGGCCATCACGTGAGAACAACTATGCCGTAACGTTGATAGCTCCATAGTCAATCCATCCACGAAAGATCTTTCCCAATAACCAATTCTGTCATTTCGGTATGATGCGTATTTTTCATCGCAATCGGTCGGACATCAAACTTAAATCGGTTTGCAAGCGCAATAACTTCAACAGCATTATCATACGTCATCACAAAGTCACCTTTTATGGTTCTACACAACTCAAACAATGCTTCGTGGTTTAAATCAGAGTATTTATATAGCCTGGCACCCGCACATTTGCCACCAGCAGTATAAGGAGGGTCAATAAAAAATGCCTTGTTCTCACAAAGGGCATATTTTTTGATAATATTAAATCCGTCTGTTCTAATAAATTTTATTTTTTTAAGAATAAGATCAATATTTTCAAGTCGTTTTGCCAATGTGCCAGGATACCATCTTGATAATAACCCCTTTCCGTTCTCTCCAAATTTAACAACTCCTGATCCTTCAGCCAAAATACCACCATGAAAAGTTCTATTTCTCAATATTGTTTGAAATGCAACATGCTTGCAATCTGAATATTCTTTTCCCAATTCCGCAGCTAAACTCTCTTTGTTAAGATCAAAGCTTAATATTTTTTTTGCTAACCACTGCGATTCTCCGTTAATGATAGTTTGCCAAACTGCAGCAACTTGTTCGTCGATTTCAACCATGAGTACTGTATCGGCCAAATCTTCAAAAGCAACGGTAAGACTAACGATCCCACCTCCCGCAAATGGTTCAATAAAAAGTGCCGGCTTTTTATCTTTGTTTCGTAACCATTTGCGCACCGTTGGGATAAACCAGGTTTTCCCACCGGGATACCTAAACGGGCTTCTTTGAGGAACAGATGCAACATTGACAGTTCTGTTCAAATTACTATCCTGATTTATTTTGATATTATCGAACAATAACTGTCTTTGCATCATCTCTCCATCTTATTAAATGGATTTTCGATAAGCTGATTATTCGGCGGCGTTTCCAACTGTTCATCAACTTTATCCTGCAAAATCTTCATAAAATTTTTTATATTTCCGGGACGCGGCTTTGTAATCATAGTCAAGGCTGGAAGAAATTCTGTATATACAGTATCAACTTTTGTTAATACCAGCTTTTCGCCTCGTGGTACCAAATCATACAAAAGCCATACCATATCCGCTTTTTTCCGATCTACTTTCTTCAGGGTTGGCAAAGTATCAAAGAAACTCTTGTTTAAAGAGACTGCCAATTTTTTATTCCAGACATTTAAAATTCCTCCTTTAAACAACAACTGTGGCGCCAATCTTTTGCGTGAAGATGACAAATAATCAGGACGAGGATAATTTGGTTCATCAAGCCAATTCATATTGCCACGCCCCTTTGAATTTTTCATATAATACTCGAAGGGTGATCGAATGTTCCCCGATATATAGACTGCTTGAATTTCTAACGCTCCAAAATCGCACACTTTGCCTTTTCCGTCATAAGAAACAAGAACCACATCGATACTCCCAGCTGTTTTCCCATAAAAATCATTGAGCCTAACCTCTGTCAAGGTTGTCCACTTTATCCCCTTCTCAAAGAAAAAATCAGCCGCATCATCCGTAATGATCCAGTTTTCCCTAAAACGTATTGGGCAAGTGATAACAAGTTTGTTCTCATGACAAACACTACAGACCCCAAGCGGATCCTTTGCCTTATCTTTAGTACAACTCGGAACCTTATTGTTAAATGGGCACAGTCTTTTGGTGCGATAACGAGTTGCGGTGCCGCTTGAAATGCCAGGAGGAAAACCAAAGACCTCGCCCAAAGGATTCATTATTTTCTTTGTTTTTGACATATATGTCTCCTCGGCAAAACTAGTTTAACTTGAGCGTTAACAATGATGGATTTGACCGCCTGCGCCATCACGTGAGAACAGGAATGACGAAGAACAGACAGATCTCTCATTTGTTGCCTTTTGTCCTGACGATCAAACGATCCAGATCAATACGGTCCTGCGCCCTGGCCGCTATTTTTTTATTGCGCATCAGTTGTGACAAACCTATAAAATAAACTTTCTGACGGCCATAAGAGCCTTTTTTTCTATGTTTCCACGCCGCGTCAAAAGAACAACCGCGCAGAGATGTTATAAGATCAACACGCACTGGCTCATACCCCAACTGAACAATGGCGCTTGAATCAAGAAAATCTTCGGGCTTCAAATTCAAACATGCAAACCCGAATTCGGCCAGTGCATCTACTATCCTTTGACCATTCTGGCGCGATGGTTCCACAAAAAGATCCATATCTTTGGTATAGCGCGGATACCCATGGAATCCCACGGCAAAAGCGCCGACAATGCAATATCTGACTTTATGCTTGTTGAATAATCCTAATAACTCTTCGAAGTCCTTTTCGATGCGCATGTGTAACGCCCTTGATTTTAAAATACCATTCTCGGCACAACTGAATATCGCTAAGCCTCTCGCTCGGCGATTCGGCCATATAATAACGATCATCGAATTTCTGCGCTTCTTTGAAACTATGCGATTTATGGACCCAGATTTTTTTCATAGAAAAAATTGTGGGCGGTACTGGACTTGAACCAGTGACCCTCACGATGTCAACGTGATACTCTAACCAACTGAGCTAACCGCCCGAAACCGCCATTTTAATGCCGGGAGAGGGAGTCGAACCCTCACGCCCTTGCGGACGGCGGATTTTAAATCCGCATTGTCTGCCATTCCAACATCCCGGCGATTAGTTTTTAATTAAGCACCGTTTTGCTTTTATTCCAACCTGTATATGAATCAAGACATTCTTGGGCCAATTTAATTTTTCTCTCCAACCCAAGACAATTTATATAATAACATCTCCCAGAAATTTCTTTCGCGGCCATCTTCCCATACTTTAATACCCATGTATTTCTTGCGTTGTTATGAATTTTTCCAACTACTTTTAATAACTGCTTTGATGTACTACTTATCCAGTTAATAAATTGTCCAGACCCCGAATATATTCTTAAGCTCCACTGCTCTCTCTTGTTAATCGGGTGGATCCAGCCACGAATAGACCCATCACCATCAATCACACCTCTTAAGAAATCAATAAAATATTTATCCGGTACTTTTAAAGCGCCCAAAGTTAACGATTTCTTCGGTGTAAGTCCGATTGCCAAAAGGAATTCATAAAAATTCTTATTGGCTATCTGTATATGGTATGATTTCTGTTTGTTGCCATTGTATTTGCTGGTGACCATATTGGTCAAACCCAGAACACGTCTCAACGTATCGAGAAACTTGTGATCTTTTGAAGTGATATCAATATGTCTTCCGTCAGAAGACAAACACCCGTCGGTAGCAATTAAGCCAACCAGATACCACAGATTCGATCCTTCAATTTTTAATTCTTTTCTTTTGTGAGGCATTTTCACCGTGCTAATTTCAGAGGCGCGAGTCGGAATTTCCGCCGTAGGCGGATCTGCCTCCGGCAGAGAACCCCTCTCAGGAGTTTTGTCCTTCGACTCGCACAACATTTGTAACATTTGGAGGCGACGAGCGGATTTGAACCGCTGAATAAGAGTTTTGCAGACTCCCGCCTTACCACTTGGCTACGTCGCCATAAATATTATTAGCGGCTTACCTATGCTTTAAGGAAGTGCCCAGAAAGCCGCTTTCTGCGGCTATCTCGCTAAATTTATTGCTTTGCTGACGATATCCTCAACGCCGCTCATGCGGCCCAGGCCTGCCTTGCCGCAAGCCAGCCTGCCTTTGACAGGCCCGATAAAGTGATATCCGAAGTTTTTTAGCCGCTCTATGTTCGCCTGCGTCGTCTTGTGTTGATACATCACGTCATTCATAGCCGGGGCCAACAAGACAGGCGCTCGCGAAGCCAAAACAGTGCATGTCAATAAGTCGTCGCACAAACCAGAGGCAAGTTTAGCAATAATGTTCGCTGTTGCCGGCGCGATAAGGATAAGGCCCGCGCTATCCGCCAAAGAAACGTGTTCCACTACCCAGGCGTCTGCGACTTCAAACATACCTCTGTAGACTTTGTTTGCAGACAGCATCTGCAGCGTAAGCGGCGTGATAAAATGCTCTGCCTCTTTGGTCATGATGACAGTAACGTCGCAGCCTTGCTGCGAAAGCAGGCTTGCGATGTCAGCGGACTTAAAAGCAGCGATGCTCCCGCTAACGCCTAATATGATCTTCTTGCCCTTCTTCATGCCTCTTTTTTCTCCTCTGACATCGCGACCTTGCCCGCCGCAACCTCCAGCATGGCAAGCGTTGTCACCTTGATATCAGCAGGCGCCTCCACCAGCCTCGCTGCCCCTTCGGCGAGCTCCAGCGCTCGGCGAGAAATAAGCACGACCAGTTTATACATACTGCCATAACTCTTATCTATAAGCTTTTCCAATGGTACGTAAGACATAAGCGCCCTCGCATTGTTTTGCAGTAAGTATGGATTTTAATTTTGCCAGCGCTACTTTAAGATCATCGTTTACGACGATATAGTCGTACTCCTTCATGAAAGAAAGCTCTATTTTAACACGGCGCAGCCTATTCTCTATATCTTTTTTGCCCTCCGTGGAACGGCGCCAGAGCCGTTGCCTTAAAACTTTCGGTTCAGGAGGCAGCACGAAAATAGAAACCGCCTTCCGGCCCAAAGCATTTCTTAACGAACGCGCGCCCTTGACATCTATGGACAAGAGCAGGTCTTTACCCTCCTTATCGGCGTCTAAAAAGGCCTTTTTCGGCGTCCCGTAATAAAACCCGAATATCGTTTCGCTCTCGTAAAAACCGCCGTCTTCTTTTAGCTTTAAAAATCTCTTCTCGGTGATATGCCGGTAATCCCTGCCTTCCTTCTCGCCGCAGCGTAATGGCCTCGTCGTGTAAGAAACGGACTTCACCAGGCGCTTGCGCCAGAAAGCGTCTTTTAACAGCGCTTCGCAAAGCGTCGTCTTGCCGGAGCCCGACGGGCCTGAGATGATCCATGCCCTGTGAACCATTTTTCCTTTATTCAACATTCTGGACCTGCTCGCGGATCTTTTCAATCTGGTCTTTTACCATAACGACCTGGTAGGCCACGTGCTTATCCTGGACCTTAGCGCCCAGGGTATTTATCTCTCTTTGCAATTCCTGTCCGATAAAATCAAGAACCTTGCCTTTGGGGTCTTTAAGTTTCATATGTTTTAAGAAACTCTTCAGATGAAAATCTATGCGCGTTATCTCTTCGGAAACATCGGTAGAACGCAGGAAGCTCTCCAGGTTCTCCGGCGACATCGCTTTCTTGTTCGCTTCAATGACGCTGAGCACATGTTTCTTTATAGTTGTTATATGCGCTGAGATGCGCCGGATGCGCCGCTTTAAATCCTCCCCCAAGGCCTCACCTTCGCGGCAACGCATGCCGATAAGTTTTTTAAGCGCCTCTGACAGGGCGGACTTAATTGCAGACTCCCTCTCGCTTTCCTTCAATTCCTCTCTCCTGTAGTTAAGCACTCCGGGCAGCGACACCAACGACGATATGCTGATGCTATCAGCGAGCTTCAGTTTTTTGCGCATGAGCTCAAAGGCGTGGTAATACTTCATGACGAGCTCCTGGTTGAGCACCACGACTTCAGATGACTCATTTATGTGCGTGACCGAGATATTGACCCTGCCTCTTTTTATCTTTTCCTGTAATTTGGACCGGAACAAAGACTCAAGATAGTCTAAGCTCGGAGGCAAGTGAAAAGACGTTTCAAAATAACGGTGATTCACGCTTTTTAAGGTCACGGTGAACCGTTCGCCTTTTTTTTCTACCTGCGCCTGGCCGAATCCAGTCATGCTGATGATCATAGCCATGCCCTCTTTTCCCGCGTATCCACGACAAGCCTTGCCGGGAACAGGTCTACGATTATCTCGTCGGGATCAAACCACAGCTTTATCTCCCGTTCCGCGTCAGACGGACTGGCCGAAACATGGATGACGTTTTCGTAAACGCCGCGCGTAGTTATGCGGCCATAGGAACCGCGTATAGAAACCGAATCAGCCTCTTCAGGATTTGTCGCTCCGGCGAGCGCGCGGCACTTGGCGCTGGCGCCTTCACCCCAATAGATGAGCGCCATGACCTTGCGGCGGGCGTGGAACTCTCCCATGAGGTATTTGAGGACATCCTCAAAAAATGGATTTTCTTTTAAATGCTCATAGTGTTGGGCGGCAAGCTCATGAGAGACGCGCACCATTTTAGCGGCTACGATCTCAAGCTTCGTTTCTGAAAGCCTGGTTAAGATATTGCCTGTCAGGGATTTCTTTAAACCGTCCGGTTTGATAAGTATTAATGTAGCCTCGTTCTCCATAACCCTTCTCCTTGACTTTGTATATTGCAGGTTTCTTTTCTCTCATCTCTTCAATAATTTTATTATCCTCTCCCTATCATCGGGAGAATAATATTCAATCACTATTTTGCCTCTTTTTTTAAAGGCAAGTACCTTCACCTTGGTGCCGTAAACCTTTTGCAGCTGATTTTCAAGGTCTGCGATATAAAGGTCTTTATCTTTGGGCATCCTTTTTCTTTTTGTTGAAGTTAATTTTGAAGAAGAAATATAATTCTCTAACTCTCTGACAGACAAAGAGTTAGATAAAACAAGCTGTGTCAGCCTTATCTGTTGTGGCACGCTGTCTAACCCAAGCAGAGCTTTACCGTGCCCGAAAGAAAGTTTGCCTGAGCTAATGGCTTTCTGGACCTCAAGCGGTAAATTTAATAAACGCAAAATATTTGCTACGGTGGAGCGGTCCTTGCTTACCGACTTTGCTATTGTCTCTTGCGTCAGTGAAAATTCTTTTGAGAGCCTTTGAAAAGCGTGCGCTTCTTCCATCGGGTTTAATTCCTGACGCTGGATATTCTCAACGATGGAAAGTACCAGCGCCTCCTGGTCTGAGACATCCCGTATCACGACAGGCACGCGGTTCAATTTAAGCTGCTGCGCTGCCCTGAAGCGGCGTTCTCCGGCGATGATCTCAAACTTATCATTGGCACGCCGAACAAGTATGGGCGCAAGCACGCCTTTTTCTTTTATGGATGCTACGAGCTCTGCAAGCTGCACGTCATCAAAATCAACGCGCGGCTGAAGGCGGTTGGGAGTCATTTTTGAAAGTTCTACGAAAAGAACACCCTTGTCAGCTCCGGCCTCCGGGGATAAAGGGATCTCTTTTTTTAAAACATCTTCAATGCTGCGGCCGGAAGAAATGAGCGCCGACAATCCCCTGCCCAATGCTTTCTTTTCCATGTTTACCTCATTTTTGATTTCAAACTACTTCACCCAGCATCTCTTTAGCCAGGGCGTTATATTTTTGAGCGCCTATTGAATTTTTGTCATACTGGAAAATGGATTTTCCAAAACCCGGCGCCTCAGACAGCCGTATGCTTCTTGGTATGATAGTTTCAAAGACCTTGTCGCTGAAAAAATTCCTCGCTTCTGTGATAACTTCTGACGTAAGGTTAGTCCTGAAATCTGCCATGGTCATAAGGACGCCTTCAATTTTTAGATCCGGGTTTAAATTGTCCCTGATCAAATTAATAGTCTTGGTCAACTGACTGAGGCCTTCGAGAGCATAATATTCGCATTGGACTGGTATTAATACGGAAGTAGCTGCAACTAAAGCATTTAGAGTAAGTATCCCCAATGATGGCGGACAGTCTATGAGCACATAATCAAACTCTTCGCTTATCGCGGCCAAAGATGTCCGCAACCGCCTTTCCCTATCCGGCTCTCCAATCAATTCAACTTCTACTCCGATCAAATCAATGTTTGAAGGAACCAGGCTTAAATTTTCTATTTCCGTTTTCAACATCACATCCTTCATTTGTGATGCGTTCAGCAAAACGTCATAGAGCGATTTCGTAAGAGCGTTCTTGTCCGCGCCCAAGCCGCTTGTTGAATTACCCTGGGGATCAGCGTCGATTAAAAGGACTTTGTTGCCCTCAATTGCAAGGTAAACAGAGAGATTGATAGAAGTTGTTGTCTTCCCTGTCCCGCCTTTCTGATTACAAATCGCTATTACTTTCGACATTTTCTATGCGTTTTTTAAAAGCCCTGCTTTGTTGGTTCAACAAAGCTATTTGTTCAGCAAATATTTGAAATTCCTCGCAGGTACAATTAATTGAATATTTCGTTTTCTCAAGAGCCATTGCTCGCCAAAGCCTATAGACATCTTTCTTCTTACCCTGCAACGGAAACTTATCAAAATGCTCAATTACGTGCATTAATTCGTCTTGTCTACAGATCCTAAAATACGCGTTAGGCTTAGAATGCCCACTTAGCCTGGACGGCAACCGCTCTTTGCGAATATATATTGTCCCTATACCTTTAAAATAACGTTGGACCTTTTCAATAATTTCCCTATTGTCAATGCGCTGGCAAATAGAAAAATATAGTGCAAATGCTTTACCGGATCGGCTAAATGTAAATGCAGCCTCTCCGTCGCAAAGTCCAGTCACATACCAAGGATCAAGAAGTACGTCTCTTCCCATTTTTGAACGGAAACAAATGTTGTAATCCGCACATTGTTCCACGTAGCAAGTATTTTAGCAATCAACACCAAATTAATCAAGCTTTTTTCTTAGGCTGGGTTGGGCTAATAATAGTAGCCTTGATCTTGGCTAATTTGGCGCCCTCCATACCAAAAAGACCTTTTTGCTCTTCTGCAAGAACCTTGATCTTAACATGTTCTTTAGAGACTCCTAAAAGCAACAAAGCCTTATTCACGGCGGCTTCTAAGGTCTTGTCTTCAACTTCAACCTCGCCTATGTGCTTTTTTTTGCTGATATTTTCCATTGGAAAGCGAGCATGAGAAGGTTATTAACAAACCAGTAAAGGACTAAACCAGACGGCATTTTATAAAAGAGCGCGCCAAAAATAACGGGCATGAGCATGCCCATGATCTTTTGCTGTTCTGCTGCCGAAGAAGTTTTGTCTAGAGAGGGCGTAGTAAATTTTTGCTGCACAAACATGCCACCGGCCATCAAAAGAGGCAAAAGATTAAGCTCGTCGCCAACAACAGGCAGCGGATTAGACAGTACGAACAGCCTATCAGGCAAAGACAAATCCTTTATCCATAGGAAATGCGCGCCTTTAAGGCTTATAAGCCTCATTAAAAGCTGATATAGAGCAAAAAATACAGGTATCTGAAGCAGCATGGGCAGGCAGCCGCCAAAAGGATTAACCTTTTCTATCTTGTATAGCTCCATGATCTCCGTATTAAGCTTCTTGGGATTGTCTTTATGTTGAACTCGCAATGCTTCGATCTTTGGCTGAAGAGCTTGCATTTTTTTCATAGAAAGCATGCTCTTCAATGATAGCGGAAACATGATGAGGTAAACCAGAATGGTTACAAGAATGATTGCCCAACCCCAGTTTCCTACCAGCTTATACGCGCTCCTAAGCAAGAAAAGCAGAAATTTTGAAATAGAATCAAAGGTGCCAAAGTTAATGATCTCTTCTGCGGACTTATCAAAATTGCGCAACAATGCACCATCCTGTGGCCCAATGTATATTTTGTATTGATCTTCAATGGGCAGGGAGGATTCGCTTAAAGGCTGCATAGGCACAGATAATACGCTAGAATATCCTTTATCGGTAATTTCTATAACTGCTTTATTTACAGCTAATTGTGGTAAAAATATTGTACAAAAATACCTGTCTCGTAAGCCGACCCAACCAATACTGCCTTCGTATACCAACGCTGTCTTAAGACCATACACTGCTTTTCTATTAACTATCTCTTTTAAAAGAACAGAGGCCTCGCAATAACGCTGGCTAAGCTGATCCTTGATCGCTGAAGGGTCAAAATAGCCACCAGTTATAGTATAACCTGTTAATTTAGAATCACTTGCGTTAATTATATCTATGGTTAACTCCAGCGTCTGGTCGCTTTTTATCCTGAATGTCTTTTTAATTTCCAGCCCGTCTTCGTCGCGATAGGAAAAAATAACACCTTTGGGTAATTCTTGTGTTGTAAATGGAAATTCTGACCACTCTTTTACCAGGCCTATGTTTTTAAAGACAAGCTGGAGGGGAGTATTGTGGGTCTTGTCAATTACCTCATAAAGATACCCGCCTGTTTTTGAAAATATCAGGTCGGTTGTTTCTGTTGTAATTGTATATAACTTATTGCTGTCCAATAGGTTGGGATTAACTGCTCCTGCATTCGCTGAGCTCGCTTTTGCGATTTCCTTGGGTGGTGGCTCAACAGCAGGCGTAAGTGCGGCCTCTTTGCTAACAACATCTTTGGGCTTTGGCAAGAGAGAAGAGTATGCCATGAGCACCAAAAGAGATAGTCCGATTGCCATCAAAAATCTTTTTTCCATATGATTATTTTCCG
>JBBTLH010000075.1:0-325 GCA_038068755.1 Candidatus Omnitrophota bacterium | reverse complement strand
TGCGGACGATAAAAGTCGCCCCGGCTTCCGAGCCGTGCTTCCGCGAGATCACAAGCCCCTCAAAAACCGAAGTTCCTTCTCGGCCCGAGGCGGATCCTTGCCCGTCCGGCAGGCGGGCGCCTACGGCGGAAACAGGGTCGTAGCCGCATTGGTAAAGGGGGTGACACCGCAAGATCCGTCTGAGGCCGAGAATGGAGCCCCTGAGGAAACCGTGCCGCGCTACCGCTTCTTTAAAAAAAGAGGAACACGTGGGCGTAAATCTACAGCTATGCGGCAATAAAGGAGATATTGCTCTCTGATAAAAGGCTATGATGCCGATAATAAC
>JBBTLH010000074.1:0-5396 GCA_038068755.1 Candidatus Omnitrophota bacterium | reverse complement strand
CCGATTGTCCACTTTTAAAACTTCAAGTGTCCAGTTTTAAAATTTAGCTAACATACCCAACCATAAATGAGTGGTTGGTATGCCGCTTTCTGCGGCAAATAAAAAAGCCTATTCCGAAGAATAGGCACGTATTGCTTTCTGTCGCAGTAAGCGACACACTTGCCCGTCCAATTGGGCAAGGTGTGCGGCAATACCCAACTCAATAGGATGAGTTGGTATGCCGCTTTCTGCGGCAACTGGCTGCCTTACGTTATAAATATACGATTAGGCCCTGTAGCTTTGTGCCCCACTCTTTCGGGTGGTTTACCTCCGCCACACTACTTGGCGGACCCGCCAGATACTGTGGCGGGTTTCTCAACTTCCGATTTTCTGGTATAAGTATAACACTACAAACAGCTGATTTCAAGACAGCCCTTGCTAACTGATCAGCTCTGTTATCTTGAAGATAGGCATAAATAACGCCACCACGATGCCACCGATGATGATACCCAAAAATCCTATGACGAGCGGTTCTATCATAGACGTCAGGCCGCTGACAGCGGTGTCCACCTGCTCATCATAGAAGTCGGCTATTTTATTCAGCATCTTCTCCAGCTTACCCGTCTGTTCGCCGACAGATATCATCCTGATGACCATAGGCGGAAAAGCGCCGCTTCTTAACAGAGGCTCGGAGATCGGCTCTCCCTCCCTTATAGAAGCGCGAGCGTCGGTTACCGCTTTTTCTACGACCATGTTGCCGGCGGTCTTACCTACGATCTCAAGAGCGTTTAAAATAGGGACGCCGCTTTTGACCAGAGTAGCCAGCGTCCTTGAAAATTTAGCCACTACGACCTTGCGGAACAATGGGCCGAATACGGGCGCGCGCAAAATGTTATAATCAAATTGAAAGCGGCCTTTTGGGGTATTGATATATTTTTTAAACAAAAATACCAGCGCGGCAAAAGCTATGACAATAAATAAAAAAAACTTTCTTAAAACATCAGAGATGCCTATCAATATCTGCGTAGGCATTGGCAATGTGCCGCCTAGCGAATCAAATATGCCTTTAAACGTAGGCACGACTTTTATTAAAAGCACCATGGTGATAAGGATAGCCATGGAGATAACGACCGCGGGATACACAAGGGACGATTTTACTTTTCTCTGGAGCGCGCTTGATTTTTCAAGATACGACGCCAGGCGGTCAAGTATCTCGTCAAGCAGGCCTGAGGTCTCGCCCGCTTTGACCATATTGATATACAGATTTGAAAATATCTTAGGGTGCCTTTCTAAGGCCTCATGCAGGCTTGAGCCGCTTTCAATGTCCTCTTTTATCTTTAATGTGACGCTGGAAAGTATTTTGTTTTCGGCCTGCTCGCTTAAAATGTGAAGCGACTGGACCAGCGTGATACCGCTATCCACCATGGTAGCCAACTGGCGTGAAAAAACAACAAGATCGTCTAATTTTACACCCTGCTCTCTGACTTTTTTGAGTCTCTCCTCCTTAACGGCAATAACAATGAAACCCTTCTTATGGAGAACAGTTATGGCATCGTGTTCATCCAGCGCCTACACGATCCCGGAAAGTTTTAAACCCTGGCTGTCCTTTGCGCTATAACTATAGACCGGCATATTCCCCCTTTATGGTGCTCAAATTTTGTCAACGATCTTCAAAAAGGCATCCACGACTTTAGAGTCAAACTGGATGCCTCTGTTCTTTGTGATCTCCTCTATTGCTTCTTTTTGGGACAACCCAACTTTTCTATAAGGCCGCGCGGAGATCATTGCATCATAGCTGTCGGCGACAGCCATGATGCGCGAGCCCAAAGGTATATCTTCGCCCTTAAGCCCGGAAGGATATCCCTTTCCATCCCAACGTTCATGATGATGTTTGACAATAGCAATGACGTTATCTAAAAATCTCAAAGGCTCCAGGATCTGCGCGCCTTTTTGAGAATGCAGCCTGATCTCGGCAAACTCTTCCTGCGTCAAAGCGCCCGGCTTGCTCAAGATGCTGTCATGAACACCTATCTTGCCCAAGTCATGCAACTGACAGGCATCCTTGATATCCTCCACATAACTCATGTCCACGTTCATCTGACGGGCGATCATTTCCGAGTAACGCATCACATTATCAGAATGCGCGTAAGTGTAGTGGTCCCGGGCATCAATCGCATGCGCCAAGGCCTTTATAGTACGCATGTATGTCTCTTTCAGATCTTCGTAGAGCCTCGTCAGATTTTTGGTGCTCTCTTCAATTCGCTTGGCCAAAAGGAGGTTCTGTTTCTGCAGAGAGAGATTCCTCTCTTCTATGCCCCTTTGTGAACGTATGTTGTTGGAAACGAATTTCGCGTAATCCAGGGCATGCCTTGCCTTGAAATGGATCTCATCGCTTTTCAGAGGCTTATAAAGAAAATCCGCGGCGCCCAAGTCCGTAGACTCCTGGACAAGGTTGGCTTTATCGGGATAACTTAAAATAACTATTCCGATATTGCCGTCCTGCCTCTTCAACTCGCGAATAAGATAACGGGCGTCCATATCCGGGATATCCAGATCTACAAAAACAAGGTTTGAAGGCTCTTCGTTATAAAGCTGCAGGCCTACTTTCGCGGCTTGAGCGACGCGCACCTGAAAACCCCGCGCTCCCAAAGCTGACTTAATAAGGTTGCACGTAGATTCCTCTCCATCTATCACAAGAACTTTTTCTTCGCCCATGATTTAAAAAAAGTCGATAGTATATAGTTAATAGTTAAAATCAAAAAATAAGATCAAGTCGCAGTCAGAATATTTTAGCTTTTGTTTATTTTAAGCTATGTTTCTGTTAAATACTATCCTTTATTTTAATTATTGCTCTTTCTATATCCTATACACTATAAACTATTAACTATTAACTATTAACTATAAACTATAAACCTGCTGTTACTCTTCTACCGTGGCCTGCAGCGCTTCCTCAAGAGTAGTGATACCCTCAACCACTTTAAGCATCGCATCGTCGCGCAGTGTCAGAAAACCTTTTTCTTTAACGGCAAAATCTTTGATCTGTCCCGAAGAAGCGCGCTTAATGATCAGGTCGCGTATAGAGTCATCAATGGCGAGGACTTCATGGATACCTATTCGTTCAAAATAACCGGTATTATTACAATGGGGGCATCCTTTGCCTTTGAAAAACGCAGGCTTGAGGCCGCCTTTTCCGCCAAAGGCGGAT
Organism: Candidatus Omnitrophota bacterium; assembly: GCA_038068755.1. Classification (GTDB taxonomy): domain Bacteria; phylum Omnitrophota; class Gorgyraeia; order Velamenicoccales; family Velamenicoccaceae; genus Phelpsiimicrobium. The sequence goes on along the minus strand of JBBTLH010000074.1, from coordinate 2,212 downwards.
CCGCCTCCGGCGGACAATACTTTCTCTATACCTAACTTCTTCCATGTCTCTTTGGGTATATGGCTTTCTTCCCTGCATTGGAGACAGACCTTGCGGCACAACCTCTTGGCCGAAGTAACGATAAGACTGGAGGCTACGAGGAACGGCTCTACGCCCATGTCCATAAGACGCGTCACAGCGCCCACAGCGTCGTTCGTGTGCAGGGTAGACAGCACGATCTGCCCGGTCAAAGAAGCCTTTATTGAAATATCAGCCGTCTCAGAGTCCCTTATCTCGCCTACCATGACTACGTCGGGGCTCTGCCTCAGGATTGAACGCAGCCCCGAAGCAAAGGTAAGGCCGATATCAGGCTTGACAGGGATCTGCGTGATACCTTCCAGCTGATATTCAACCGGGTCTTCAATGGTGACGATATTCAATTCCGGCGTGTTGAGCTTATTCAAGATAGAATAGAGCGTCGTGGATTTACCGCAACCCGTCGGGCCCGTGATCAAAATCATGCCAAACGGTTTTTTAACGGCCTCGGCGAAAAGCCTTAAGGGTTCCGGAGATAATCCAAGCGACTCAAGCCCCACGCCCAACTTAGCCCTGTCTAAAGTCCTTAAAACGAACTTCTGGCCGAAAGTCGTAGGGAGCGCTGATACCCTGAAATCTATTTCCCTATCCCTCAACTTCACCTTGAACCGGCCGTCCTGCGGCAGCCTCGACTCGGTGATATCAAGGCCGGAGATTATCTTTATCCTGGCCAAAATAGCATTCTGGTTCTTCTTGGGCAGTTTAAAAATATCATAGAGATGGCCGTCAACGCGGTAGCGCACGCGCAGATCCCGCTCCGTAGGTTCAATATGGATATCCGACGCTCGTCTTTTCAATGCCTCGGTTATCATAAGATCAGCGATCTTAACAATAGGCGCCTTGGCGCTCTCTTCAAGGACAGTACCCAACTCAAGAGTCCCGTCAACTTTAACGACCTCAACGTCTTCACCCTTTCCATCTTCTTCAACCATGCTGGTGATATCTTCACTGCTCGCAGACCCAGAAAAAAACTTATCCAGGACCTTAGTAAGCTCTTTATCTCCTGCCAAAACGATATCAATATCATAACCCGTTATCGCCTTGAGGTCATCAATAGCGAAGATATTGAGAGGATCGCTCATGGCTACCGTAAGCACATTGCCGATCTTTGACAAAGCCACTACCTTATACTGCCTGGCGATTTTTTCTGGAAGGAGCCCAACGACCTGCGGATCAACCTTATATTTTGACAACTCCAGGTAAGGGATAAAGAACTCTTTGGAGAGCGCGGCCATAAGATCTCTCTCCTTGATATAACCTTCCTTTAATAAAATATCCTTCAGGCTGCCGCCGGTATCGGCGTGGACCTTCAAAGCCCTCTCCATATCTTGAGGCGTCACCAGCTTCGCCTCAAGAAGGATTTCCGGTAATTTCTTTTTTAACACAGCCATATTTTATCACTTTTCATTTTTAACCTTTAATTTCTTTTTCTATAGGTTCGTCCGGAGCCGTCACGCGCAAGATCTCATCCAGCGTCGTGACTCCCTCTAAAACCTTAAGAACGCCGTTTTCCCTCAATGTCTGCATGCCATCGCGCCGCGCCGCGGCTTTCAATTCATGCTCCTGCGCCTTCTTCAACACCAGCTCCTTAATGACCGACGTGAACGTCAAGACTTCGCCAATAACAATACGGCCGCTATAACCGATGTTAAAACACCTTTTGCAGCCCTTGCCTCTATAAGCCAAAATAGGGCCTTTTGAATGCTTTATCCCTAAACTCTCTATCATAACACTCGTCAACGTGTAACTCTCCTTGCAGGAATCGCAGATCTTCCTGACTAAGCGCTGATTAAGAAGACAGATAACAGAAGATGTGATAAGGAAAGGCTCCACCCCCATATTCACGAGCCGCACGACCGAGCCTGCGGCGGTAGTCGTATGCAAGGTGCTTAAAACAAGATGCCCTGTCAAAGCGCTCTTAATAGCGATATCCACAGTATCAAAATCCCTGATCTCACCTACCATTATAATATCCGGATCCTGTCTTAAGATGGAGCGCAGGCAGCTGGCGAATGTGAGGCCGATATCAGGCCTGATGCTGACCTGGTTTATGCCTTCTAATTGATATTCAACAGGGTCTTCTACGGTCACGATATTATCTTCAGGAGTATCAATGTATTTCAGGATGGAGTATAAA
>JBBTLH010000073.1:0-5275 GCA_038068755.1 Candidatus Omnitrophota bacterium | reverse complement strand
TGCCCAATTCAAACCTTGTAGGCATACCCGTCAGAAACCTCTCAATGATCTTTTCTTTCTTGCGGCCGATGACCGAATCATACGGGCCGGTCATGCCGACATCGGTAATATATGCCGTGCCTTTGGGCAAAATAGATTCGTCCGCGGTCTGGATATGAGTATGCGTGCCCAATACAGCCGAGACCTCGCCGTCCAAAAACCACCCCAAGGCGACCTTTTCAGACGTGGCTTCCGCGTGTATGTCAACGAGAATAACCGGAGTTTCTGCTTTCAAGGCCTTCATTTCGTCAACTACGACCTTAAACGGCGACTCCACCAGCGCGTCTATAAAAACCCTGCCTAAAAGACAGATAACGCCAACTTTCAGCCCTGCTTCTGTTTTAAAGATGACACTTCCCTTGCCAGGTGTCATCTTCGGAAAATTAGCCGGACGAAGGACATTGGCTTCCCTGTGCAGCAACTCTACGATCTCCGGCCTTCTCCAGACGTGGTCTCCTGAAGTCAAAACGTCGCAGCCTGATTGAAAAAGGTCGCGCGCTGTGCGCGCTGTAATGCCTGAGCCGCCCGCGGAATTTTCCGCGTTCGCTATAACAACGTCAATGTCTTCTCTTTTTCTTATTGTAGGCAGCAGCGTTTTGACCGCGGCCCTGCCCGGAGAACCTACTATGTCGCCGATAAAGAGTATCTTTAAACTCATTTGGGTATATAGTTAATAGTGTATAGTATATAGTTAATGGTTAAAACAGTCTTTGTTCTGCCTATAGCCTATAGGCTATTAACTATAAACTGTTTTACTTCGCATATTCTATGGCTCGCGTTTCGCGGATGACCGTCACCTTTACCTGGCCCGGATATTCCATGCCCTCTTCTATCTTCTTGCGGATATCGCGCGCAAGGACAACAGCATCGCTGTCGGATATCTTTTCCGGCTGCACGATGATGCGTATCTCTCTTCCCGCCTGGATGGCGAACGCCTTTTCAACGCCCTTAAAAACGTTGGCGATAGACTCTAATTTTTCAAGGCGTTTGACGTAAGTCTCCAGCGTCTCTCTGCGGGCGCCAGGGCGCGCAGCGCTTATGGCGTCAGCAGCGGCAGCGAGCACGCCATAAAGGCTTGTCTTCTCCACTTCCTCGTGGTGCGCCTCAATGCCCTGGACCACTACTTCGCTCTCTCCGAACTTCCTGGCCAGATCAGCTCCAAGTTTTGCGTGCGTGCCTTCTATCTGCTGATCTAAAGCCTTACCTATATCATGGAGGATGCCTATCCTGCGGGCTATCTTAGGGTCAAGGCCTACTTCGTCAGCCATGACGCCCATAAGAAGGGCGACTTCCCTGGAATGCTGAAGGGCGTTCTGGCCAAAACTCGTCCTGTATTTAAGCCGGCCGATGAGCTTAACGAGTTCCGGATGCACGCTATGCACGCCGATGTCAAAAAACACTTTTTCGCCTTCTTCTTTGATCTTGATATCCATTTCCTTTTTAGTCTTTTCAACGACCTCTTCAATGCGGCCGGGATGTATCCTGCCGTCTGATATCAGGCGCTCCAGAGAAATGCGCGCGATTTCTCTGCGCACAGGGTCAAACCCTGAGAGCATGACAGCCTCAGGGGTATCATCAATGATGACATCAATGCCGGTCGCCATTTCAAAGGCGCGGATATTGCGGCCCTCGCGGCCTATGATACGGCCCTTCATGTCGTCTCCCGGAAGATTGACGATGCTGACCGTAGATTCGACCGCGTGCTCCACGGCGCAACGCTGGATAGCATAGCCGATTATCTCTTTTGCTTTCTTATCAGAGGTCTCCTTTATCTCATCTTCGTTCTTTTTTATCAAGACAGCCTTTTCCGTGTTTAACTCGCTGTCAAGCCTGGATAATAAAAGCACCTTAGCTTCTTCCGGCGACATGTTGGAGATCTTATGCAGCCTCTCTTTTTCTTCCGCCAAAAGCCTGTTTAAATCATCGCCCTTTGCCTTTAGGGCGTCTTCCTGGCCCTTTAAATTCCTCGTCTTGTCTTCAAGCTCCCTCTCTTTTTTCTCCAAAAGGTCAACGCGCCTCTCAAGGTTGGACTCTCTCTGAGCTATCCTTTTTTCAATATTGACTATCTCATCCCTGCGGTCGCGCGTCTCTTTTTCAAAATCCTGGCGCATCTTGAACAACTGATCTTTAGCCGCGAGCTCTCCTTCTTTACGGATAGCGTCGGCGTTCCTGCTGGCTTCATCAACGATGACTTTGGCCTGCAGGGTCGCGGTCTTAAGCCTCTGCTCCCCTAAAGACTTTCTAAAAAATAGATATAGGAAAGAGAGTGCGACACCTATTGCTATAAATACAAAACCTAACACATATATGCTGTATCCTGTTGACATTGTGAATTTCCTCCTTCTTTATACAAGCCACCGCGAAAACGGCGGACGGGTAGGCCCTGCTCCTTTTTATAAAAATCAGAAGCTCAGGCCCTATTACTGCTTAAGCAAAGAGGACTTTTGTGACAGAGAGGTCGTGAGGTTCTAGAGGAGGGAAATCGCGAATCATCTGAAAATCAAAAGCAAGGCCCACAGTAGGGCATTCTTTAGGCAATCGGCCCAAAAACCTGTCATAATACCCCATCCCCCGCCCCAGCCTGTTGCCAGCCTCGTCAAAGGCGAGTCCGGGGACGACTACGAGATCTATTGTATCCAGGGGGATCGGCCGGATGTATTCTTCTTTGGGATGCGCTATGCCATAGGGCCCGGTCTTGAGCTCTGTGTCCATGTCTTTGAGTAAAGAAGGAATGATCTCCTTTGACTCTGAGCGGACCACGGGGATAGCGACCCTTTTGCCTTGCTTTATAGTATTCTTGATCATCCTCACAGTATCTACTTCTCCGTCAAAAGAAAGATAAAACAGTACCGTCTTTGCTTTTAAAAATTCCTTAAGTAAAAAAAGTTTGCTTGCGATCTTGGAACTTTTTTTAAGTCTATATTCCTCCTTATGACTTCTTAGTTTTTTTAGGGCTTCTTGCCTCAGTCTTCTCTTTTTTTCCTGTATCATTGCGATACCTGCTTCTTGCGGTAATCTTCAATCGCCGCCTTGAGCGCTTCTTCGGCCAGAACAGAGCAGTGCATCTTTATCTTAGGCAGGCCGCCTAAGGCTTCGGCTACAGCCTTGTTGGAAATAGCCAGCGCCTCATCAAGGGTCTTGCCCTTCACCAGGTCTGTTACCATGCTGGAGGTCGCTATCGCAGCTCCGCAACCAAATGTCTTAAAACTTACGCCAACGATCCTGTTGTCCTCTACCTTGATGTAAAGCCTCATTATGTCCCCGCAGATCGGATTTCCGACGTTGCCCACGCCGTTAGCGTCAGGCAATTCGCCCACATTGTGCGGGTTTAAAAAATGATCCATAACTTTTTGGCTATATTGAGCGTTATCCATGGTTTCGCCTCATTAAATTATCACAAGTGGGTGGCGATGTCAATTCTTTCACTCACTTTCACTCACTTTACTACGCTAAGCGGCTTTGTTGATATTTTGTGGTTCTTGGGCGGCAGGCGTTGCCTTAAGCGCTGGAGGGTGCCCTTTTCTTTCATCTTCTTATAAATAAGCACCCAGGCGCAATCTCTGTTTTTATCTACTTCGCACTTACCTTTATTCTGGCCGCCGCATGGCCCGTTCAAGAGGCCCTTGGAGCAACGCGTGACCGGGCATATCCCCTCTGTCAGGTCCAAAACGCACTCACCGCAGCAGCTGCACACCTCTTGAAAATTATTATCTTTATCAATAAGGGCCGCAAAAAGACTGTCGCACCCGGGCAAGACATCCAAATTTAAACGATCATTCTCCCGGACGCACTGCACGCCGGAACCGCAGGCCAGGACAAGGATGGCGTCGGAATTCTTCAGCGCTTCTTTGTTCTTAGCAAAAGCTATTTTCGCCTGTGCAGCAACACAAGTAACATCAGGCGTAACAAAACCCGTGACTGTTTTACCTTGTTTTCCTAAAAATCCGGCCATCGCCCCAACTTCCTCTTCGCCTCCGGTCTTACACGTAGCCGCGCAATCGCCGCATCCGACTATAAAAACTCTCGCCTTATCTTTCAGCGCTTTTAAGATGTCTTGCGGGCTCTTCTGCTTAGTTATTATCATTGCTTACCTTCGCCTCTTAATGCTTCAAGCCTCTCTTTTATCTTTTTTTCATAACCGATTGCCTGCGGGTCGTAAAACTTTATTCTTTTGGACATGTAGTCCTGTTTCACATAGTGGCCGGGAAAATCGTGGGCGTATTTATACCCCTCGCCGTGGCCTAATAAGCCCTCGCCGTCGTAATTATCGTCTTTTAAATGCTTCGGCACTTCCTGCAGGCGGCCTTCCCTGATCTCTTTTAGAGCCTTTTCAATACCCAGATACGCCGCATTGGATTTAGGGCTGCAGGCGACATAGACCGCGGCCTGAGCCAATGGTATCCTTGCCTCAGGCATGCCCACGAATTCAGAAACTTCAAGTGCTGCGTGGGCTAATACCAGCGCCTGCGGGTCGGCATTACCTACATCTTCAGCCGCGCAGATACAGATGCGGCGCGCGATAAAACGCGGGTCTTCACCGGCATAGATCATTTTGGCGAGCCAATAAAGTGTTGCGTCAGGGTCTGAGCCGCGCATGGATTTGATAAAAGCAGAAATAGTATCGTAGTGGCCGTCTTCATCGTGATCATATAGCACAGCCTTCTTTTGTATAGATTCCTGCGCATCTTTTAAAGTAAACCGTAAGCTGCCATCTTTTGACCTGGTTTTGCTCCTGATGCCTATTTCTAAAGCGTTGAGGCTGCGCCGGCCGTCGCCTTCGCATATCCTGGCTAAAAACTCCAGCGCCTTCTTTTCAACATCTATCTTTAAGGACCCTAACCCGCGCCGGCTATCTTTAAGCGCGCGCTCTAATATAGTCAAAATATCTTTTTCGCCAAGCGCCCGGAATTCAAAGATCAAAGACCGGGACAATAGCGGCGATGTCAGCGCAAAAAACGGATTCTGCACCGTTGCGCCTATGAGCGTGATGCCTCCATCTTCTATGTCAGGCATCAACACATCCTGCTGAGCCTTATTGAAACGGTGTATCTCGTCAATAAAAATGATGGTCTTCTGAGCTGTTGAGCTCTGCCTTAATTTTGCTTGTTTGATCACACGGCGCAGTTCTGCGACGTTTGAGGCGGCGGCATTGAGCGGCTCAAAATAGGAGTGGGTGATATTCGCGATGCAGTGGGCCAGGGTAGTCTTGCCGGTTCCCGGGGGCCCAAAAAAAATG
>JBBTLH010000072.1:0-6338 GCA_038068755.1 Candidatus Omnitrophota bacterium | reverse complement strand
TTATCCCTGCCGAACCCGGCAAAAATACGCGCCTGCAGGACGCTATAAAATCAGGCGAATTAAAAAATTTATACGAAAACAACGCCCAGGTCAAAGAACTTATCAACACTGCCATGGACCTTGAAGGCTTATCGCGGCACGCCTCAGTCCACGCGGCCGGAGTCGTTATAAGCGATAAGCCATTAGATGAATATATGCCTTTGTGCAAGGTGGATGATGATCAGATCACCTCAGGATTCTCTATGAAAGGCCTTGAAAAGATCGGGTTACTTAAGATGGATTTCTTAGGCCTGCGGACACTGACTGTTATTGATGAGGCGGTCAAGATCATAAGGAGGACAAGGAACGTTGACCTGGATATGGACCGCATGCCATTAGACGACAAAAATACGTTTGAGTTATTTGCCAACGCGCAGACTATGGGCGTCTTTCAGCTGGAAAGCGCTGGCATGAGAGACATTCTCAAAAAGTTAAAACCCAGCGTCTTTGAAGATATTATTGCCATACTCGCTTTATACAGGCCCGGGCCTATCGGCAGCGGCATGATAGAAGATTTCATCCAGCGTAAAAACGGCCTTAGGCCTATCATCTACGATCATCCGAAGCTGGAAAAAGTTTTGAAGGATACCTACGGCATTATGGTTTATCAGGAACAGGTCATGCAGATCGCCTCTGAACTGGCGGGTTTCAGCCTGGCGCACGCGGATCTGTTAAGAAGGGCTATGGCTAAGAAAAAACCCGAAGAGATGGACGAACATAGGGTGCGGTTTGTGGAAGGCTGCTTACATAATAAGATAGACCGCCGGATAGCTACCAAGATGTTTGACTTAATAGATTATTTTTCAGGCTATGGTTTTAACCGCAGCCATTCGGCAGCTTACGCAGTCATATCTTACAGGACAGGTTATTTAAAGGCGAATTATCCTGTTGAGTTCATGACAGCTCTTTTGACAAGTGAAAAAGAAAATACGGATAAGGTCGTAGAATACGTTAAAGAGTGCCACCATATGGGGATTGTTGTTTCAAATCCCACGGTCAATGAGAGTTTTTCGAAATTCACGGTTGAAGACGAAAAGACCATACGGTTCGGATTATTAGCCGTCAAGAATGTGGGTAAGGGAGCTATTGATTCTATTGTTGAAGAAAGGGAAAAGGGAGGGGTTTTTAAATCTCTTGAAGACCTTTCTGGCCGCGTGGATTTGAGGCTGGTCAACCGAAAAGTCCTTGAAAGCCTTATTAAGTGCGGCGCTATGGATTCATTCGGATTTTTTAGGAGCCAAATGATGAGCATCTTGCAGGAGTGCCTGGACCAGGCATCTAAGGCTCATCGTGACCGCGATAGCGGCCAGTTATCTTTTTTTGATTCCGGTTTTTCTTCAGAAAATGTGAAAGTGACGGATATAAGAGAATGGCCGGAAATACAACTCTTGGCATTTGAGAAAGATATCCTGGGGTTTTATATAAGCGGCCACCCGTTAGTGCGCTATGAACATCTTCTGAAGCGGTTTTCTTCATGTTCCATATCGCAGCTCGCTAACAGAAAAGATGGTGATGAGATCTGTATCGTAGGGCTGATCAACAAGATAAAACTCACGGTGACCAGAGCCAAGGCAGAAAAGATGGCTATTATAAAAGTTGAAGACTTGGGAGGGATCGCAGAGGCCCTGGTATTCCCTAATACATATAAACAAGTCAGCCATAACATTTTAGCCAATAGTATTGTTTTAATAAGAGGCAAATTAAGCCTTAAGGAAGACAGTCCCAAGATACTTGCCAGCAATATCACGCCTATTGACGAAGCTTACCGGATGATAACCGCCATCAATATTGACCTATGCGGGTTAAGGGAGAATATCCTTAGCGTATTGAAAGAGAAACTCGCTCTTTCTCCGGGCAGCGTACCTGTTTATCTCCACTTGGAAACGCAGCCAAACCGCAAGTTAAAGATCCTGGTTTCGCAAGACCTTTTTGTCCGTCCAAGGGCGGAATTATTCAATGAAATTGAGGATTTATTAGGTGAGGAAAGATTTATATTGACGTTGTAACTCTTTCATGATACTTTATTTATAACAATGAAGGGGGTGAGGCAATGACAAAAAAAGATATTGTTTTGAAGATAGCCGATGAGACAGGTATAAAGCAGATTGATGTTAAAAAGGTTGTGCAAAAAACATTGGATCACATTGTCGCCAGCCTTGTGCGCGGTGAAAAGGTTGAGTTGCGTAATTTCGGGGTATTTAAATTAAAAGAGAGGCGCAGCCGCACCGGGAGAAATCCCAGGACAGGCCAGGTCGTGCCAGTGCCTGCCCGCAAAGTCGTTGTTTTTAAATCCGGACTTGAAATGAAGCAGAAGATCAAGTAATGTAACTATCGCAGGGAGAATAAGTTAGATGTCCCAAGTAGGAAAAGTAAAGTGGTTTTCAGCAGCTAAGGGTTTTGGATTTATTGAATGCGAAGACGGACAAGATGTATTTGTTCATTTTTCTGCCATAAACGGCGATGGCTATAAATCTTTGGAAGAAGGCCAAAAGGTCCAGTTTGAGATAATTCAGGGTGAAAAAGGCCCGCAAGCTCACGACGTCATTAAAGTGTAATATCTTAGATGCTTTTCAAATCCCCTCGCGGCACAAAAGATATCTTACCTCCGGAAATCACTCTCTGGCAGCAAGTTGAGCAAAAAGCCAGGGATGTGTTTTCTCTTTATGGTTTTGATGAGATCAGGACGCCTGTCCTTGAGGAGTCAAAGCTTTTCTCTCGTTCGCTCGGAGATTTAACGGATATCGTTCAAAAACAGATGTTTTTAATAAAAAAAGAGACCGATACTTTTGTGCTAAGGCCTGAGGCAACAGCATCCGTCATAAGGTCTTATGTAGAAAATACACTTTATAATTTCAACTCTGTCGCAAAATTCTATTACATCGGGCCGATGTTCAGGGCTGAGCGCCCGCAGAAAGGCAGGCTGAGGCAGTTCCATCATATCGGCTGCGAGGCTATAGGGCCTTATGCGGCTGCTTTGGACGCAGAAACGATCTCCCTGGCAGTCCGCCTTTTAAAAGAATTTGGTATTTCAGGTTTTGAGATCGTCATCAATTCATTAGGCTGTCTTAATGACAAGAAGAAGTTCGCGCTTGAACTAAGAGCGTTGTTAGAAAAGCATAAAAAATCCTTCTGCCAAGATTGTCAGGAGAGGATGGCTAAGAACGTCTTTCGCGTCCTGGATTGCAAGAACGCGCCGTGCAAGAGTATTGTGTTATCTTTAAACCTTAGGGGCGCCCATATCTGTGATGATTGCAGCAAGCATTTTCAAGAGGTCAAAGATGCCCTGAACCTTTTTGGCGTCACATATAAAGTTGACCATTTGTTGGTGAGGGGGCTGGACTATTACACAAGGACAGTTTTTGAGATCACCCATTCCGGCCTTGGCGCCCAAGATGCTTTAGGAGCCGGCGGAAGATATGATAATTTGGTTGAAGAGTTGGGAGGCCCTAACAGAGGCGCTGTTGGTTTTGCCCTGGGTGTTGAGCGTCTGCTTTTAGCTATGGGCGAGGGTGTCAAAGCCCAGGCCAAACCCATAGACTGCTATATCATACCCCTGGGCTGGGCAGCCTTAAAAATATGCGTGGGTATTCTAAAAGGCCTGCGGGAAGCAGGCGTATCAGCTGATATGGATTATTTAGAAGGTTCGCTTAAGGCTTCTTTGAGACGGGCTGATAAGACGGGAGCGAGGTTTTGTCTGATAGTAGGCGATAACGAGCTTGCAAAAGGAAGCGGCATTTTGAAAAACATGCGCGAAAGCGTTCAGGAAGAGATATCGTTGGATAAGTTGGTTGAGAGATTCAAATGCTAAGAACACATACATGCGGTGAATTGAACAAGGCTCATGCGGGAAAAGAAGCCACCCTTTGCGGATGGGTCCATCGCCGCAGAGACCACGGCAAGCTGATCTTCATTGATATACGTGACAGATACGGTTACACGCAGGTAATGTTCAGCCCTAAAGACGCCACGGAGGTTCATCAACTAGCCATGGGCCTTCGCGCGGAATTTGTCATACGCCTAAAAGGCTTGGTGAATGAGAGGCCAAAGAACAATATAAACCCTAAAATACCGACAGGCGAGGTAGAATTGATAGCCAGGGAGCTTGAGATCTTAAATCCATCTTTGAATCCGCCTTTTGAGATAGAAGACGATCTGGTGCTTTCCGAGGATATCAGGTTGCCATTCAGGTATCTTGATCTGAGGCGTCCGAAGATGTTCAACTATCTAAAGACGAGGCATCAGCTAAATCATCTTATCCGTAATTTTCTTGAGGCGGGCGGTTTCATTGAGGTAGAGACGCCTATTCTGACAAAGTCTACCCCGGAAGGGGCGCGTGATTATCTGGTGCCTTCGCGTGTTAATCAGGGAAAGTTTTTTGCTTTGCCGCAGTCGCCGCAGTTATTCAAGCAGCTTTTGATGGTATCAGGGTTTGACCGGTATTTTCAGATAGCCAAGTGTTTCAGGGATGAAGACCTTCGCGCGGACCGCCAGCCCGAATTTACTCAGCTTGATATGGAGATGTCTTTTATTGACGAAGAGGACATCTTTGACGTGTCAGAGAAGTTGTTCGCAAAAATTTTAAAAGAGTTAAAGGGCATTGATGTCAAGACTCCTTTTAAAAGGATAAGCTATAAGGATGCTATAGCTGCGTATGGTAATGATAAACCTGATATAAGGGCAAATAAGGATGACCCCAACGAATTCGCTTTTCTTTGGGTCGTTGATTTTCCTCTGTTTAAGTATGATGCTGATGAAAAGCGCTGGGACAGCGAACATCATCCTTTTACATCACCTCATAAGGCAGATCTGGATTCTCTGGATGTTGAGGACTTGAGCCGGATACGCTCGCGTTCTTATGACCTTGTATTAAACGGCAATGAGATCGCCAGCGGTTCAATAAGGATCCACAACCAGGAAATTCAACATAAGATTTTTCAGATATTGCGCCTCAGCGAAGAGGATATTCGTTCCAGATTTGGTTTTCTTCTTCAGGCATTTAAATACGGCGCCCCGCCGCACGGTGGTATAGCCTTTGGCCTGGACAGGATATTATCCATTTTGTTCGGCACAGAAAGCATTAGGGATATTATAGCTTTTCCGAAGAACCAGAAAGCTATCTGCCCTCTTACTGATGCGCCGTCTGTCGTTTCAGATAAACAATTGAAAGAATTGCATATAAAAACAGGAGGATCCTCATGAAGTTGAAGACATTTTTATGTGTTACGTTGGCCTTTATTGTTCTTTCTTCTCTAACTGGCTGCGCCAAGGTCAGGACCTATACCGTTGTAAAAGACCGCGTCGACCAGGATTTAGGTACAGGCAATCAGGGATTGTTTTCGGGAAGCGTCAAGGAGCCTGGCTCTGCAGGCCAACGACGTCTGACTCGTAAGACTTATGTTACAGAAGTGGAGGTCGGTGGTGTTGCCAAGAATAAGGCTGGTGTATCTCGGCCTCGCGGCATGGCTGTTGAGACTATCCAGGAACCTGTTAGCGAACCTTTAGAAGAGGCAAGTATCTCGCCTGCGCCATCTGTTTCTTCCTATACGGTCCAGAACAATGATACCTTGCAGAAGATATCATCCAAAATTTATGGCACATCAAAGAAGTGGAAGAAGATATTTGAGGCTAATGCGGGCCAGCTAAAAACACCGGACCGTATCTATGCAGGGCAGGTATTGACGATACCGCAGGAGTAGGTCATCCTACTTCGCCAAAGAACTTGCGTCTTTGGCTACGTAGGATTTCGATAGATCGTTACATTAAGAAACTTATGTTCAGAATCATACATTTGGAAAATCAAAGTGAGGCGCAGGTCGTCTTTGGCCTGCATGACGAAAACTCCAGGCTCGTTGAGCAGGAATTTGATGTCAAGATATCTGCGCGGTCAGAAGGCCTGAGGGTCAGCGCTGGAAATAAGGGAAAATTGGAAAAAGCGGTCTATGTTATTGAGAATTTCATGCACCTTATCAGGACTAACAGAAATCCGGAACGCAAGGATCTTGACATGATGTTGGTATCGGCGCGCGCGGGAAAAAAAGAAAAGATAAGCCTGGACCATAAATTTAGTTTTGAACCTTTAGACGCTTCAAGGAAAGATAAGGTGGCAACACCCAAGACCAAAGGCCAGCATGAATACGCAGAGGCCATCAAGAAGTATGACATAGTCTTTGGTATTGGACCTGCTGGAACAGGCAAGACTTACCTGGCGATGGCCTGCGCGTTTGAGCGCATGGCCCTCAAGTTCCTCGCCAAGCGGTTTCTCAAACAGCACGACGAGGAACGCGAGCACGCCATGAAGA
>JBBTLH010000071.1:0-5089 GCA_038068755.1 Candidatus Omnitrophota bacterium | reverse complement strand
TTGGGAAGTATCTACGAGAAAGAGGGCGATTTGGAAAAGGCCGCCTATTATTTTAAAAAGAGGGTATTGATAGGCGACTGGAACGACGAGTGGACGGCAAAAGCCAGGCAAGAGCTAAAAGGTTTGGGCGTGAGCGACCCGGAAATACGGGAAGATTTTCTTGACCAGCATTTAGCAAGCCTTGAGGCAAGCGGCGCCATCAGCGGTTCCCCAAAAGGCAATGATCTAGACCCCAGGAAACGCAAACGCGACGCGCAATTGCATCTCTTCCGGGGCAAACAACTCTACTATATGGGCCAGTATCCTGAGGCCTTGACAGAACTCGGTGTGGCATCGGTATTAGACTCAAAGAACAAAGAGATCAAAAAGATGTTAGAAGAGATCCAGCGAAAAGCCTTGATGAATTAGAGCCTCATTAGTGATAACTCACCCATTAACAATCCATCGTTAAACATTGCTCCATGAAAGATGCTAAGCTCTGTCTTATTGACGCCAATTCACTTTTTTATAGGGCGTTTTTTGCGATCAAATCCCAGCTTACTACCTCGTCTGGCCAGCCGACGAATGCCGTTTTCGGTTTCGTCAAGATGGTCAACAAGATCTTAGGAGAACTAGAGCCTCAGTATCTGGCTGTATGTTTTGACGTGGGCCGCGTGACTCACCGCACCGAGAAGTTCGCGGATTATAAGATCCATCGTGCGCCGATGCCGGACGCTCTCTTGTCTCAGGTGCCGCTTATAAAAGAGGTCGTGGCAGCTTATAATTTTCCCGTTTTTGAATTAAAGGGTTTTGAGGCTGATGACGTTATCGCTTCCATCGCCCATGCGGTCTCAAAAAAAGTCGGTAAAGTAGTCATTATCAGCTCTGATAAAGATATACTGCAATTGGTGGGCGACAATGTTGAGGTCTACAACCCTTACAAGGAAGAAGGCATAGTTTTTACGGAAGATATCGTAAAACAAAGATTCGGCGTTGAACCTAAAAGGATAGCGGATCTGATAGCCCTGATGGGAGATGCCTCTGATAATATCCCGGGCGCCAAGGGGATAGGAGAGAAGACAGCTCTGACGCTGTTAAAGGAATATAAGGACGTGGAGGCTCTTTTAAAAAACAGGGATACGATCAAACGCGAAGCAATAAAGAAGATTATCAATGAAAATGTTGATTCCATAATTATGAGTAAAGATTTGGCAGAACTTAAAATGGATGTGCCTTTGGATATCGCGCTTGAAAATTTAAAATTTAGGCCGGCGGACAAAGACGCGCTCTGGGAAGTATTCAGCCGCCTTGAGTTCAAGGGCATGTTAAAAGCGCTTTCTTCCGAGCGCCTATCTGGCGGCCAGGGGCAGGCTTTAAACATCTCCAAGAAACAGGTCAAAGATATCGCTGATCTGCCACAAAGCGCGCAAAGCGCGCGCAGCGCAGATAAGGACGGTGTATTTGCTTTTTTTATCAGCGATGAGGAGCTCTCGGATACTTCTTTGAAAGTGAATATGGCTTTTGATGCAAAAGATGTTTATGAGGCAGAGGACAAGAAATTATTAAAATCGCTATTTTCAAGGGCCGGCATTCTAGCCGTGACCCATGACGTCAAGCGTGCCAAGCATATTTTAAGGCGCTTTTCCATAGAGGAGAAAACAGATCTTTTTGACACGATGATAGCCGCGCATCTTTGCGAATCGTCGCGCTCCAACCATGACCTTGAGAGCCTATTATGGGATTACCTGTCTTTACAGGGTGTCAGCCGCCTGGATTACCTCGGTAAAGAATCGCATTTTTTGTTTGAGCTTAAGGGCCGGCTTGAGGCTGCGTTAAAAGAAAAGGAGATCTACCGGCTTTTTAGCGAAGTAGAGATGCCTCTTTTAACCGTCCTGTTTGATATGGAAGAAGCCGGGGTGACCATTGATGAAAAATATCTTTCAGACTTCTCAAAAGAAATGGAAAAAAAGCTCGTTAAGCTCGTGGCTTCTATATTTGAGCTGGCAGGTTGTGAGTTTAATATCAATTCGCCCAAACAACTTAGCGAGGTTCTTTTTAATAAGCTAAAACTCCCTGTGGTGAAAAAAACGAAAACCGGCATATCCACGGATGAAGAAGTGTTGACAAAATTGTCCCGCGGCCACGAGCTGCCAAAAATACTCCTGGAATACAGGCAGATATCAAAACTAAAGACCACTTATATTGACGCCCTGCCAAACCTTATTGACAAAAAGACTCTGCGCCTTCACAGCACGTTTAACCAGACGGTCACTGAGACAGGCCGCTTGAGTTCAAGTAACCCGAATCTGCAGAACATCCCTATTAAGACCGAGTTGGGCCGGCGTATAAGGCAGGCGTTTATCCCGGGCAGCGATTTTGACGGCCTGCTTTCGGCGGACTATTCGCAGATAGAATTAAGGATATTAGCGCACCTCTCGCAAGACGAGGTGCTCATAGAAGCTTTTAAGAAAGGCGCTGATATCCATCGCTATACAGCTTCTCTGATCT
The DNA here is from genome assembly GCA_038068755.1 of Candidatus Omnitrophota bacterium. GTDB lineage: Bacteria > Omnitrophota > Gorgyraeia > Velamenicoccales > Velamenicoccaceae > Phelpsiimicrobium. Next base: position 2,602 of record JBBTLH010000071.1, on the reverse strand, counting down.
TTGGCTGTTCTGAGCAAGACGTGACTGATGAGATGCGTGAGAATTCAAAACGCGTGAATTTTGGCATCATCTATGGCATGAGTTCTTATGGCCTGGCTAAGGACCTGGGGCTGGATCCCAGGACAGCCGAGACGTTCATCGCAGAATATTTTTTACGCTACCCTAAGGTCAAAGTCTTTCTGGACACTCAGATAGATTTCGTAAAGAAAAATGGTTATGTGGTTACACTTTTAGGCAGGCGCCGGTATATACCTGAGATCGCAAACGCTAACTTTTTAGTCCGGCAGTTTGCCGAACGCCAGGCTATCAACGCGCCCATACAGGGTTCTGCCGCGGATCTTATTAAGCTCGCGATGATCAATATATGCAGCCGTTTGGAAAACAAAAAATTCAAGTCGCGCCTTATCATGCAGGTCCACGACGAGTTGGTCTTTGAATTCGTAAAAGAAGAAAAGGCTGATCTTGTATCGTTGGTGCGAGATGGTATGGAGAACGTTATGGCACTTTCGGTACCGGTCAAAGCGGATATCTATATAGGTAAAAATTGGTTAGATACGCAGGAAGTCAAACGGGGGATTGCATGAAGATTGCGTTATGCGCAAGCGAGGCTGTGCCGTTCGCAAAGACCGGTGGGTTGGCTGACGTATGCGGCGCCCTGCCTTTGGAATTAGAAGATCTCGGACAGGAAGCAATCATAGTCATGCCGAAATATCAATCGGTCCGGCCGTCGGGTGCCTTGGTCAAGCGCCTTGACGAAGATTTTGACGTAACGACTATAGGCGAGAAGACCCGTGTTTATTTTCTTAAACACGACATGTACTTAAGGGCGGGGCTATATGGTGACGATTTCGGAGATTATCCCGATAACTTAAAGAGGTTTTCATACTTTTGCTCAAAAACTCTTGAGCTTTTTAGCAAAATAGACTTTAAGCCTGACATCATCCACTGCAATGATTGGCAGACATCTCTTATCCCTATGTTCATCAAGATCTACCGCGATAGATATTTTCCCAAGGTTTCTAAGATACCCAAGTCTTTATTGACCATTCACAACGTTTCATATCAGGGTTTATTTCCCAGGGAAGCGATGCCTGAAACAGGTTTAGGTTGGGAGCATTTTTCCCTTCTCGGGCTTGAATTTTATGATAAGTTGAACCTCCTAAAAGGCGGCATCCAGTACGCTGATATCGTCAACACGGTAAGTGTTACGCATGCCTGCGAGGTCCAGACAAAAGAGTTCGGGTGCGGCATGGAAGGAGTGTTGAGGGCTAAAAAAGACCGCTTTTTCGGTGTCACGAACGGCATTGATTATAAGGTCTGGAATCCTCAAGGTGATCCCAATATTTTCAATAATTATTCTTTGGATAATATAGAAGCAAAGACGATCAATAAGCTTATACTTCAGGCGTTGTGCGGGCTCGTCCAGGGCGAAAAGGTGCCTCTCTTCGGCTTTGTCGGCAGGCTCGTAGAACAGAAAGGCATAGATCTGATACTTGAATGCGTTCCAAAGCTTTGTGCCAAGGGCGCGCAGACGATTTTTCTGGGTAAGGGCGAGCCCAGGTATGAGGCGGCTTTGCTTGAGATGGCCAAGGAGCACCCTGGCTTATGTTTTTTCAGTTCGCATTTTGACGATATTTTAGCCCATCGTATTTACGCGGCATCTGATTTTTTTATGATGCCTTCGGCATTTGAGCCTTGCGGCATCGGCCAGATGGTAAGTTTTAAATACGGCGCCGCACCTATCGTGTATAAGACAGGCGGCCTAGCTGATACGGTCGTTGATTATAATTTAAAAAACGCCAAGGGCAATGGTTTCGTATTCACTAAGCACCAAGCGCCTGAATTTGAGTTTGCTATTATGAGGGCTCTGGAGCTTTTTTCCGACGCGAAGAAGATGTTGGATCTAAGGAAGCGTATTATGCGCCTTAATTTTTCCTGGAAGGAATCAGCCAAGAAGTACGTAGACCTTTACGAAAAGGCGATGCGGATATGATGATGGTCGGCCTGACGGGTGGTTTTGGCACGGGTAAGACAACGGTCTTATCCATGTTTGAAAGGTCCGGGGCAAAAACTTTAAATAGCGATAGCGTGGTACACGAGGTTCTGCTGCGAGATAAACGCGTAATAAAAAAGATCAAAGAGGCCTTCGGCGAAGATGTATTTTGCGCCGGCCGCGTTGACAGGAAACTCCTGGCAAAGAAAGTTTTTTACAATAAACGATATTTAGAAAAATTAAACAGTCTCGTTCACCCTGCGGTGAAACGCAAAGTCTTTGAGATGAGGAGGCATCTTAAAGCTATGCGCGGTCAAACTATCATGGTGGTCGAGGTCCCGCTTCTTTTTGAGGCGGGTTTTGATAAATTTTTTGATCTGACTATCGGTGTCGCGGCAGGCCTTAAACACAAAAGGGAGCGTCTCTTAAAAAATACCCGGTTCAGCACCGAAGATATAAAGGCGCGGACGCGCATACAGCTTCCTTTGGAAGATAAGGCCCGGCGTTGCGATTTTGTTATAGATAATAATGGCGCAAAAATTGAGACATTTAAACAGGTAAAAAAACTTATGAGTTCTTTGTCTAAAAGCCTGCCAGCCGGCAGGCAGG
>JBBTLH010000070.1:0-16083 GCA_038068755.1 Candidatus Omnitrophota bacterium | reverse complement strand
TTTCCTTACTTCTACTTCTGACATTGTCTCTCCTCATTTAAAATAGTTTATTTAATATAACACCTTATCAGATATCTGTCAATGCAGTTATTTGATTTCAAAGGAGATGATGACATTGAAGGACAGTTTTTGGTTCTTTTTAAGTTTTTCTGGAAAATCGCCAAAAGGGGCGGCTTCTTTGATGCTGTTCAACGCTATATTCCGCAAATAGTCATCTTTTGAGGATTTTTGTTCGTTGACGGCTACGTCAGCAAGCTCTCCCCGAGACGTCAAGGAAAATGTCAAAAAGACCTCTCCCTCTTGTAGTTTTCTGTAATTATAGTAGGCGAATCTTCTTATTTTTTCGCGGATGACCTGGTAATAGCTTTTATATTCAGGCGTCTTAAATGTATCGCCTGGGATATTGGGAAGACTTACGTTTTTTTTCAAGGAGCCTAAGTCTTCCTTGTGTAACGGTTCGTAGGCGGTCTCCAGTGTCTGCTTTTCTTTAAAGATCTCATTTTTTATGAATTCGGAGTATATCTTTTTCTCCGACAATGCCGGAAACTTGTTTTTTTCATCCTTGCGTGGTAGAGGAAGCAGTCCGATGGCCTGGTTCTGCGCGGGCTCCTGAGGCCGGCGGGTAACAGCAACAGACTGCTTGTAAGATACCTCTATCGGTTTTAATGGCCGTATAGCAGCTGTCAGCGCGTGATAAGGCATAACAATAAACAGAGACATATGTATAGCAAAAGATACCCCTAAAAATCCGAAGAATTTTACATTCTCGCCCATATAGTTATTTTATCAGAATTTATGCAGCGCGCAAAACTAAAATTCATAGTTGACTTTTAAGGTATAATTTCTTTCCGGGCTAGGATAATAGAATTTTACGCTGCTGGTTACCGTTCTTTGGCATGAGAGTGAAATCCCGCGCAAGCGGGAACACCTGTGACTGCGAAGCGATTAGTCATTGGGATCTATTTATGTGTTTTTCCCTTTACCATCGGCACAAAACGCACGGGAATTATGTTCTTTTGTTCAAATGTGCCGTCTTCTTTTTTGGTGATGCAATAGAGCTCTTGGTAAAAGTTTCCTATTGGGATAACCAATCGGCCTCCGGGTTTTAATTGTTTTAACAATTCCTGCGGGACCTCGCGGGCTGCGGCTGTTACGATGATGGCGTCAAAAGGCTCCTCCTGCGGCCAGCCTTTGTAGCCGTCTCCTACTATTATTTCAATATTTTCGTATCCCAGTTTTTTGAGGCGTTCTTTGGCTTGTTCCGCTAGTTCCGGGATGATTTCTATCGTGTATACTTTTTTTACGAGTTCAGCCAGGACAGCAGCCTGATAGCCTGAGCCGGTGCCGATCTCTAATACTTTGTATTCGGGTTTTAAACCGGCGAGCTCTGTCATGAGGGCTACTATATAAGGTTGAGAGATCGTCTGATTTTTTTCAATAGGCAAGGCGCTGTCTTCGTAGGCGTGGCGCCTGGCGCCTTCAGGAAGAAAGAGGTGTCTTTTGACCTTGAGCATTGCCTGGAGGACTTTTCCATCAGAGACACCGCGGCCGCGGATCTGGTTTGTAACCATATCGCGCCTCTCTTTTTCAAACTCGTTTTCAGGATCTCCGGAAAACGAGGGATTTGGGACAAACAGGCCGCACATTAAAAGAAGGCTTGCAGAGAACATGATGTAATGAGCCATCCTGATTTTTTCAGCCGTTAAGACAGGAAACGACTTTTGGATTTTCTTTTGATATCATGACTAACAGCGATGAAGAACCTTTACAGCCGCAGGTCGTGCCGTAACAGTAGTCAAGGCTTATGCCGCTCTTTTTTATTTTTTGGGCGATTTCAGCCAGAGAACCTATTTTGTCTTCCAGCATGATAGTGACGACATCTTGTTCTGTGGCCTGCATGCCTTTAGCTGAAAGCGCGGCAATCGCTTTTGCGTTGTTGTCGGTCAGTAGGGCGAATTTGGCCTGGTTTCCTTCGCTCCATGCGCAGATGCCAGTCAAGTTGACTTTCGCAGCACTTGCTATTGAGGCTATCTCAGCCAGCATCCCTGTTTCATTTTTTGCTGTGACTAATATCTGTTTTCTTATGGTTGCTTTACTCATTGCTACCTCCTTCTTTTTTGTATCTGTTAAAAGAAGCGATCTCCTCAAGCGGTTTCCTGTTCTTCTCTCTAAGAGGTTCTTCTGAATATCCCAATGAGATGACGCAATCTACTTTTTTATCTGAAGGTATGTTGAGTATTTTCTTGGTTTCTTTCTCGTTGAACCAGCCTATCCAGCAGGAGCCCAGATCCAGCTCTGTTGCCTGTAGGATAAAGTGCTCAACAGCTATGCCAACATCCATAATATAAAAAGACGTGCCGCGGAAGTAGCCGCCTATTTTTGCCATAAAGGACGACTTTTCAGATACTACCACGATCAGGGCAGGCGCTGTTTTAGCAAAGCTGTTCATGCCATATGCCCCGCTGAAGATCTTTTCTCCGAGTTCTTTTTTTAATCCTGGTTCGTCTACTGTGATAAAGTGCCACGGTTGGGAATTACAGGCTGAAGGAGCCAGTCTTGCTGCGTTGAGGCATTGCTCAATAGCCTGCCTTGGTACGGGTTTGGCGGGAAGATAGCTTCGGATGCTTTGTCTTTTTTTAACAAGGTCTAAAAAATTCATAATATTTGTAAGAGTAAAAAAGCGATGATAATAAGTATTACAACAATGATCAGGATGGAACGTTTAGTTGTTGAAGGGTCTTTTAGCGATTCTCCGCAGAAAAGGCATAGGAGCGCGTCGTCATCATTGATGGGTTTATGGCAGTGCGGGCAGAGGCGTTCCATGTAGATATTTTAGCACTATAAATGAAATCTTATAATATTATTTTAGTGAAATCCGCCGAAGCGACTATAAACTATTAACTATAAACTAATTTTAATAATTCGCTTCTTCCGGCGCTTTGCAGAGGTCTATCTTTAAAGTATGACAGAAAGCGACATAGAAGTATTTTTCTTTTGTGATGCAATATATGCCGCCTTTCATTTTGATGTGGAACTTTTCAGTCTTTTCTCTGGTGTCGCGGCATTTTGACACAAAGATCTCGGGCCTATCGGTCTTGTGGATGTCTTCTTTTTTGACTTCCTTGACGATATATATAAGGTATTTATGTATCTTGGTCAGGATCCCGTCTTCATTGATGGTTTCGGAAGCCCACAATACCCTTTTCTTCCTATCATCCGATGTTAGATTTTTGAAGACCATATCTCTCATGATGTCCTCGTTTTAGTCATAGGCTCATTAATTACTTATGCAATACAAATATAACACAGTAAAATTATGTAATTCAATGGGTTAGAAGATTATTGGGAAAACGTTACCTTGCAGTTACTTGGCTAACTTAGAGAAGAAAGCGCGTGTGTTAAAACGGGATTCCTTTTTCTGTAATAGCTTGTAAATATTAGACTTATGCCTAATCAAAGAGAAAATACCTAAAATGATAAGGAAAATTGTGATCTCCAAAGGCAGGTGAAAAAATATTGAAAGGACAGGCAGGCATAATGAACAAATGACTGAAGCAAGGGATACAAAACCCGATGGGATAAAGATAACAAGCCATAATAAGACAACGCAAACAACGACCCAGACAAATCGCTCAATAAGCACGGAAAACGCGATAAGCGCGCCTAAGCTTGTTGCGATACCTTTGCCTCCTTTAAATCCCAGGAATACAGTCCAGTTGTGACCGCAGACAACGGCTATGGCAGAAAGGCATAATACTGAATTTGCTGAGAGCAGCAGTTGGCCTGAATTAAAAAAATATTTTGTGCAAATGACCGCCAAAGTACCCTTTAGGATGTCTAAGATGAGTACGATCGCGCCCGTGCCGCGGCCAAGTATCCTGAAGGCGTTGGTAGCCCCTAAGTTACCTGAGCCGTGCTGGCGCAGGTCTATGCCTTTGGTCATCTTTCCGAAGATATAAGCCATCGGAATAGAGCCCAAAAGATAACTAAATATTATTCCCAAAAGAAGCTTTATTATTTTTGTGTCCATGGTCTGAATTAAGGGTGTTTATGCCTTTTCGCGCGTAGTCAATGCCTGATATGACGGTAAACAGGGACGCTACCCACCACATGAACGGCGAAAATTTTAATTCAAGGATGATGCTTACGATGGTCATCATCTGGAAAAATGTCGTTAGCTTGCCCCACCACGTGGGTTTTATCTGCGCGTCTTGGCTAGTCATCATGATAATTCCGCTGCCTATCAGGATGATGACATCTCGGCTAATGACGATCAAAAGGACCCATAATGGCAGTGGCACGGAAAAATATACATTGCTTATCTTGTAGATAAAGATAAAGGCGGTCAAAAGCAGCGCTTTGTCCGCCAGGGGGTCTAAGATGGCGCCTGCTTTTGTCTTCTGCCGCTGAGTGCGGGCTATATAGCCATCAATGATATCGGAAACGATGGCTAAGAGAAAGATGCTAAGGGCTGCGAATTTTAAGTATTCTTTTTCAGGCGTATAGAATATCAGGGCCGCGACGAAAAATGGAATGCTTAAGATACGGAAAAGCGTGATTTTATTGGCAAACGTCATTTTAATATCCTGATCCGGTTCAGCGGCCAATAGATCACAATGGCTTTTCCCATAATATACTTTTCATCCAGGAAACCCCAATACCTGGAGTCTTTTGAAGAGGCGCTGTTGTCGCCTAAGGCAAAGTATGAATCTTTGGGGACAGTTAAGACCTGTTTCTCTTTTCCGAAGTCGCCGCGGTTGTAATAATATACTTTATTGATGGGGTGTTTTTTTATCGGTATGTTATTGCGCAAGACTTCTCCATTTTTAATCTCAAGCAAATCTCCGGGCAGGCCCAGGCAGCGTTTGATAAAGGCGCGCTTTATTTCCTCCGGATAATTAAAGACTATGATGTCTCCAATCTCGGGCGTTTTAAATTTTGCTATTTTCTTAAATGTGAAGGGTATCCTTAATCCATAACTATATCGCAATACGAGTATCCTGTCCCCCGGCATCAAGATGGGCTCCATGGACCCTGTCGGTATCTTAAAGGGTTGGATGATGAACGAACGTATGATGAGCGCAAGGACTACAGCCGTGATTATTGTCTCAAATGTTTCTTTAACAAATGCTTTTTTCTTTTCGTCTAATTTTAGGAACATTTTTTCTCCGTCAGATCTTCAGTGCTGCCAGAAATGCCTCCTGAGGTATTTCAACATTGCCCACCTGTTTGAGTCTCTTTTTTCCTTCTTTTTGCTTCTCCCAAAGTTTTCTTTTTCGGGAAATGTCACCTCCGTAGCACTTCGCTGTGACGTTTTTGCCCACGGGCCTGACTTTTTCAGATGCCAGGATATTACTGCCTACGGCGGCCTGGAGGCTGATCATGAACAATCGCCTTGGGATTAATTCTTTCAGTTTTTCAACTAGCATGCGGCCTTTGGCTTGTGCCTTGTCCTTGTAGATAAGGCATGAAAAAGCGTCGCAGGCCTTCCCATTGATAAGTATGTCTAACTTGACGAGCCTGGTCGGTTTGTACCCTTCAAACTCATAATCAAGAGAGCCGTAGCCGCGTGTTACTGATTTTATCTTGTCATAAAAATCAACGATGATCTCAGCAAGAGGCATTTCATATATAACCTTGACCCTGTCCTCTCCTAAGTAATCGTTGGCTTTGAATTCGCCTCTTCTTTGCTTGGCCATTTCGCAGATTTCTTCAATGGAATTAGTAGGGACTATCATGAATACGCGCACGAACGGCTCCTCGGCTAATTCTATCTGCACCGGGTCAGGTAATTTAGCGGGGTTGTCTATTTCTATTGTATTCTTGTCGCGCGTCGTTATCCTATAGACTACATTGGGCGTGGTCAGGACGAGGTTTAAATTGTATTCTCTTTCAAGCCTTTCCTGGATTATCTCCATGTGGAGAAGGCCTAAAAAACCGCACCGGAAACCGTAACCGAAAGATTGGGATGTCTCGGTTTCAAAGACGAAAGATGAATCGTTGAGGCTCAATTTACCGATGGCTATTTTAAGATCCGGAAAATCTTTGGAGTTCACAGGATAGACGCCGCAAAACACAAGAGGTTTGACTTTCTTGTATCCGGGCAGCGGTTCCTTGGCGGGATTAACGATGTGCGTTACTGTGTCGCCTATAAGGATCTCTTTGGGGTCTCTGATGTTGCAGGTGATATAGCCTACTTCGCCGCTTGAGATTTTATTGGTTTTGGTCATCTGCGGCTTGAATATCCCTACTTCTTCTACTGTGTAAGTTTTTTCAATGTGCATCATTTTTATTGAGTCGCCAACAGCCACGGAGCCGTTAAAGAGCCTGCAATAGAGTATGACCCCTTTGTAGATGTCAAACTGTGAGTCAAAGATAAGGGCCTCTAAGGGGTTATCGCTGTTCCCGTTGGGAGCCGGCAGGCATTTTACGACCCGCTCTAATATCTCTTTGATCCCTATGCCTTCCTTCGCCGAAGCAAGCAGGATGTCATCCTCGTCTAATCTTAAGATCTCGCGTATCTGGTCTTTGACTCTTTGTATATCTATGCCGATTATGTCTATTTTGTTTATTACGGGGATTATCTTTAAGTTATGTTCGCGCGCCAAGAAAAAATTGGCAACGGTCTGAGCCTCTATGCCCTGAGTGACGTCCACGATGAGCAGCGCCCCTTCACAGGCGGCAAGGGATTTTGATACTTCATAGGTAAAGTCAACGTGGCCCGGAGTATCTATAAGGTTTAAGGTGTAGGTATTCTTGTCATCGGCGGTATAGTTCAATGTCACCGATGACGCTTTGATAGTGATACCTCTCTCCTGCTCTATCTCCATATCGTCAAGGAGCTGATCATGGAAGCGCCTCTTGTCAATGCCGCCCGTGAATTCAATCAACCTGTCGGCCAATGTGGATTTACCGTGGTCTATATGGGCGATTATAGAAAAATTTCTTATCAATTGCTGGTTCATGGTTGTTTATTTATTTCGGCTATTACGGTGTCAACGACTTCGTCTATGGAGAGACGGGTTGTGTCAATGTATACGGCATCGCGCGCGCGCCTTAAAGGCGAATGCTCGCGCGTGGAGTCTATCCTGTCTCTTTGCGTGATATCTTTCATTACGGCCGGTTCATCTATTGAGATATTTTTTTCTTTCATTTCCAGGAAACGCCTCCTGGCTCTTTCTTGCGGGTCCGCGTCAAGATAAAATTTTTTGTAAGCATCGGGGAATACGACAGTTGTTGTGTCGCGGCCTTCAAGGATAGCCTTTTTTCCTTCGGCCATCTGTCTCTGTAATATGACCATGCGCTCCCGGACTTCTTTTATTTTAGCGATAAAGGATACGGTTTCGGCTATTGACGGTTTTCTGATCTCTTCCGTTACGTCTTTGCCGTCGCAAGATACTCGCAGCCGGCCTGTTGCAGGGCAATAGTCAAGCCGTATATCGCAATTAAGCGCTAGTTCTATTATTTTTTTTTCATCGCCGGGGCTTACGCCGAGCATCTGGGCCTTCAGGGCTAAAACGCGGTACATAGCGCCGGTGTCAATGTAAAATAATTTCAATTTTTTAGCTATTAGTTTAGCGACTGTGCTTTTTCCTGAGCCTGCGGGGCCGTCAATGGCGATTATGGGTTTGCGCGGCGTCATGATTTTGAAGGGATGAGCCTTCTCTTATCTTTAGCCTGTATGAGGAAGGAAACCAATTCTTTTTTATCAAGCCCTGCCACCGCTTTTTTTAATGTTTTAAGCGATGTTTCAAAAACGGTTATGGATCTTATGATTTCTTTACTGTTGGATATAAATATGTCGGCCCAGATATCAGGGTTTGAAAGCGCTATGCGCGTCGCGTCTTTCAGTCCGCCTGCTGCAAAGCCAATGGCCTCTTTCGGCAGGGCATGCATTAAAGAAAAGGTAGTTGCGTGCGGAAGGTGGCTTGAAAAGGCAAGTATACGGTCGTGTTTCTCGGGTGTCATGACGATTGTTTTGCTCCCTAGTTTTTCCCAGAATTCAGTTAAACGCTTAAGCGACCTGGACTGCTTGCAACGTTCAGGTGTCAGGATCAGAATAGAATTTTTAAACAGGTCAGCTCTGGCGTGTGATACGCCGCTTTGTTCTGACCCTGCCAGAGGGTGAGAGCCTATAAAGTCAAGCCGTCCCGCCGCTTTGACAATTTTTAATTTTGTGCTTCCTGTGTCCGTTATGAGCGTTGTTTTACCCGCTATCTTTTTAAGGATCTTCAATTTTTTTATGATGTCGCTGACAGGCGAGCAAAGAATGATAAGGCCGCTATGCGCTACGGCTTTTTTAAAATCGTCGGTCCCTTCATCTACCGCCCCCATTTTTACGGCAGCCGCGATCTTGCCCTTGTCCCGGAAAAAGCCGGTTACTTTATCGGCAAGCTTGTGTTTTCTGACGGCCAGGCCTACGGAACCGCCCAATAATCCGACACCTATGATAGTTATTTTTTTAAAAGGTTTCATATTTCCCTGTGTATCGCGAGCGCAATTTTTTCCAATTCCTGCATAAGGCCTGTAAGTTTTTCCGGAAGCAGGGATTGGGCGCCGTCCGACATAGCTTCTTCCGGTTTTGTGTGCACTTCTATCATGAGGCCGTCAGCTCCCGCAGCTATTGCTGCTTTTGCCAGAGCTCCCACAAGGCTCCACTTCCCGGCGGCATGGCTGGGATCAACAATAATAGGCAAGTGCGATAATTGTTTTACCACAGGTACAGCGCTTACATCAAGTGTGCTGCGAGTATAATCTTCAAACGTACGGATGCCGCGTTCGCAAAGAATGACGTTCTGGTTGCCTTCGGCCATGATGTATTCCGCGGACATCAACAGTTCTTTGACTGTTGAAGAAAGCCCGCGTTTCAAGAGCACCGGTTTTTTTGTCAGGCCGACCTCTTTTAATAGATTGAAATTTTGCATGTTCCTGGCGCCTATCTGGAGGATGTCTGCGTGCCGGGCGACTAATTCTACGTCTCGCGTGTCCATGACCTCAGTGATAGTGGGCATATTGAGTTTTTTGCTGACGCGGGACAGCATTTTAAGCCCCTCTTCGCCTAAACCCTGAAAGGCGTATGGGGAAGTGCGCGGTTTGAAGGCGCCGCCGCGAAGCACGGACGCGCCCGCGAATTTTACTTTTTCGGCTATTTCAAGCAAAAGGCCTTCGTTTTCAATGGCGCAGGGTCCTGCGAATATTATTACGCGCTTGCCGCCTATTTTGAGGTGTTCCGTTATGTTTATGCAGGAGTTTTCTTTTTTGAATTCTCTTGATACCAATCTGTATGGGGCCAGTACCGGGATGACGTTTTCGACACCCGGAAATGTCTCAAGAGGAATGACGCGCAGTGCGTCCTCAGGCCCTATCAGGCCTATGATGGTCCTCTCTGTGCCTTTTGAAATGTGAGTTTTTAGGCCGAGCTTTGTGGCGCGGTCTACAATGTGGTCAACGTCACCTTGTGTCGCATCAGGTCTTAAGACAATTATCATTCGTTTACCCCCAGTTCCTTCAGCGTTTTTATCAGCTTTAAGTTTTCTTTTCTCGTCCCTATTGTGACCCTGGCGTAATTAGGCAGGTCATAGCCGCTCATTTCACGGATGATGACGCCTTTCTTAAGGAGCTCCTGAAATATTTTTTGTGTGTCAGTATTCATGCGTAGAAAAATAAAATTTGCAGCTGTTTCTTTGAACCAGATGCCGAGTTGTGACAATGAGTTGTAGAGGAACTTCTTCTCATTTTTTATGAGGTCTTTTGACCTTTTGACAAAAGCTTTATCGTCAAGCGCGGCCTGTGCCGCTACCTGAGCAAGCGAGTTGACATTAAATGGCTGCCTTACCCGCTGGGCGCAGGCGACCAGGCCGCTGTTTGCTATCATGTACCCGACACGCAAGCCCGCCAGCCCGTAGATCTTTGAAAATGTCCGCAAGATAACTATATTTTTTTTATTTATCAGCCTGATCAGCTTCGGGAAATCTTTATCAGTAACATATTCAACGTAGGCTTCATCAAATACTACGAGGATATCTTTGGGGATGCCTTCCAAAAATAAAGCGGCCGCTTTCGCATTTACGTAAGTGCCTGTCGGGTTATTAGGATTTGCGATAAAAATAGCTTTAGTACGCGGCGAAATAGCTTTTTTTATGGCAGTCAGGTCATAAGTAAAGTCGCGCATGGGGATCGTTTTGACCGCAAACCCATTAATAGCGCCGCAGATCTTGTATTCAACGAAAGTTACCTCGCTTGTTATGATCTCAGCTCCGGGTTCTTTGATAGTTTTTAATATAATGTCAATGAGCTCATCTGAGCCGTTGCCAAAAATAAGGTTAGACTCAGAGACACCCAGGAAACGCGCGAGTTTCTTTTTTAAATAGAAGCACGTTCCTTCCGGGTAGCGGTTCAGGGAAACAAGCGCCTTTTGAACGGCTTGAAGCGCTTTAGGCGATGGGCCCAGCGCGTTTTCATTGGAGGCAAGCTTTATGACGCCTCTTATGCCCAACTCCCTTTCTACTTCTTCAATGGGTTTGCCGGGTTTATAAGCTTCAATATTTTGTATATCTTTGCGTATTAATGCCATAGTTTGTTTAATCGCTTAAAGGGTATGATCCCAGTATTTTTAAGAATTTGCACTTTTCTTCCAGTTCTTCAAGCGCTTTCATGATCTTTTTGTCTCGGGAGTGTCCGATAAGATCAATGAAGAAGAAATAATCCCACGCTTTTTTCTTTGAAGGCCTGGATTCTATTTTCGTCATATTTATCTTATATTTTTTGAAAGGTAAAAGCATCTCATGCAATGCGCCCACCTTGTCTTTTATAGAGAACATTATGGAAGTTTTATCGTGGCCTGTAGGCTCCGCTTCAAATTTTCCTATCACAAGGAACCTTGTGATGTTATGCGGGCTGTCTTCAATTGCCTTGCCTACGATATTTAGTTTATATTCTTTTGCCGCCAAAAGTGATGCAATACAGGCTGCGTTCTTTTCGCGGGCGGTTATCTGAGCGGCGCGCGTTGTGCTTGAGACTTCAATAAGGTCTGCTTTAGGCAGATTTGTCTCAAGCCAAATGCGGCATTGGCCGAATACCTGAGGATTAGAATAGATTTTTCTGATATTTGTTTTGCCGCAGTTGGCCAGAAGATTGTGAGAGATATCCAGCATAAACTGGGAACATATTTTCAGGTCTGAGTCAACCAGCATATCCAGCGTGTGCGAGATAGCGCCTTCAATAGAATTCTCAATAGGGATGACCCCGTAGTCGGCAGTATCTTTTTCTACCTCGGCAAAGACGTCACCTATGGTGTTGCATGGCAGATACCCTACAGATGAGCCGAATTTTTTTAAAGCCGCTAAATGCGAGAATGTAGCTTTCGGCCCGAGGTAAGCGATGACAAGGGGCTTTTCCAGCGCAAGAGACGCTGACATGACCTCCCTGTAAATGGCCTCAAGGGCTTCATTGGCAAGCGGGCCTTTGTTCTGCCGGGTTATTTTCATCAAGATGTCTTTTTCACGTGCCGGCGCGTAGATGGAACTCTTGAATTTGTTTTTGAGTTTGCCGATTTGCAGGATCTGCTGCGCTCGCTTGTTCAAGAGCTTTACTATCTCTCTGTCTACGGCGTCAATATTTTTACGGATTTTGTTGATGGGCATCTTGTTCTCCGATCTGTAATTGTTCTTCCTCTTCTTTTGATAGCGGCGTGATCTCGCCTTCGCCGCTGGCTAATTTCACGTCTAATAGCATGTCTTGTTGCGCGAATTCTTCTATCTTTGGCAGTTCAGCGAGTGATTTTAAACCAAAATAATCCAGGAAGAGGCGCGTCGTGCCGTAGACGAAAGGCCGGCCGATGACTTCTTTGCGGCCCACTATGCGTATAAGGTTTTTTTCAAGCAGGCTCTTGATGACGCCGTCAACGTTGACCCCGCGTATCGCTTCTATGTCTATCCGTGTCACTGGTTGTTTATAGGCGATTATAGAAAGCGTCTCAAGCGAAGGGCCGCTTAGTTTATCCGTATGCTTTATTTTATAAAAACTTTTGATGATCTCAGCGTTATCCGGAGATGTCACCATTTGAAAGCCCCCGGCGATCTCTATGATGCGCAGGCCGCTTGAGCGGTCTAGTAGTTCTTTTTGAAGAGATTCTATGAGTTCTCTTATCTTAGAAGCTTCTAAGTTATCAAAGAGTTTTTTGATATCGTCAATGAAAAGGGGCTTGTCGCTGGTAAAGACAAGCGATTCTATAGCTGACCTTATTTTTTCATGTTCCAGTGTATCTTCCATTATTTTTTAATCCTTTGTTTATAAACGATGTTTAGGACTTCTTCTGCGTTCTTTAGGTGCGGATGTTTCTTCAATGCTTCACCCACCATTTCCTTAGCTTCGTTCTTTTTATACTGTAGCTGCATGAGCACTTCTACCGCTTCTTCAATCAGGCCTCTTGAGGGCTGGCTTGGTGTTTTTGCAGAGCCGTCCTGGATGAGCCCGAACCTCCCTACCTTGCCCTGAAGCTTTGCGATTATCTCTTTGGCTCTCTGAGGGCCTATTCCAGGCAGCGAACGCAGGGAGTTCGTGTCAGCCTCGTCAATAGCCTTGGCTATTGACGATATCGGAGTGTTGATGGCTCGTAACGCAGCTTTGGGCCCGATTCCCGACACAGTGATGAATTCTTCAAAAAATTCTTTTTCCACCTCGTTTAAAAAACCTATTAAGACCGGTATGCCTCGCGAAGGCTCTATCTGGTGATAGTGGTATGTGACCAAATGCACCAGGCCTTCACCCGATACATTTTCGTCTATGCGGGATAATGTGATCAAAGGCAAAAAGACTTCGTAGGATATGCCGTGATTCTCAAGGATGATGGATTGTGTTTTTTTTTCTATCAATTTACCGCTGATACGAGCTATCATATTTTGCTCCGCGTGATATAGGCGTGCGCTACGGCAAGCGATATCGCGTCTGTCGTATCAAATGGCCCCAGGGATTCCTTTTTAGCTCCTGTCATATGCTCTACCATCTTTTGTATCTGAAACTTTGAGGCATGGCCGCTTCCGGTGATGGTCTTTTTGACGCTGGTCGCAGCG
Source organism: Candidatus Omnitrophota bacterium (assembly GCA_038068755.1). GTDB lineage: Bacteria > Omnitrophota > Gorgyraeia > Velamenicoccales > Velamenicoccaceae > Phelpsiimicrobium. Next base: position 3,013 of record JBBTLH010000070.1, on the reverse strand, counting down.
TACTCAAAAAAAGGGATATGTTTTTCTTCCGATAGCATGCAGATAACGCCTCGCGCGTGGCCCAACAAAGAGGCTGTAACAGGGTGTTTGTAGTGGCTGTATAATTTTTCAAGGACAAGGCAGTCAGGCCTGTATTGGTCAATGAGTGAGGATAGCGTCGCATGGATCTTTGAAAGACGTTTGGGCATCCCTTCTTTGACGCTGGTCTTGATAAAGCCGGACTGCTTTATGCTAAAACCGTTTTTGTCTGTCTCTATAAAGCCGTAGCCGGTGATATTTAAGCCCGGGTCAATGCCGAGGATCAGCATCTTTTATTTACTCCTCAATCAATTCATCCGGAATGTCAAAATTCGCGTAAACGTGCTGGACATCTTCGTGTTCTTCAAGCGCGTCCATAAGTGACAAAATGGATGCCGCCTGAGCTTTATCCGTTATTTTGATGGTCGTTGACGGCAACATAGTTATTTCAGCTGATTGCATGGGGATCTTTTTGGCGTCGATGGCCGATTTAACCGTATCCAGGTCAGCAGGCTGAGTAAGGATCTCGTAGATTTTTGGGTCTTCAGTCTTAAGGTCTTCGGCCCCGGCATCCAAGACTATGTTCATAAGCTTATCTTCTTCCACAGCGCTTTTTTCAACTACAATATAGCCCTTTTTCTGGAATAAGAAACTAACTGCTCCGGCAGAAGTCATGTTGGCGCCCCTCTTTGACATCAGGTTGCGCAGCTCAGCAGTTGTCCTGTTCTTATTGTCCGTGACAATGTCTATTATGAGCGCAATGCCGGCTGGGCCGTAGGCTTCATAGGTTATTTCTTCGTAGGTTATGCCCGGAAGTTCGCCCGTGCCTCTTTTTATGGCTTTGTCAATGTTATCCGAAGGCATGTTGGATTCTTTGGCTTTACCTATAGCGGTTCTAAGCCGTATATTGGTGTCTGTGTTGCCGCCTCCTGAACGCGCCGCAGCTGTCAGCTCTTTTATCAATTTCGTAAATAGCTGCCCGCGCTTTGCGTCAATCGCGGCTTTTTTGTGTTTGATGCTTGCCCATTTTGAATGACCTGACATGTGATAACCCCTTTCGCTTTACCCTATTTGATATCAATTTCCAAAATAGACGTATAAGCCGAGTTCTGTATCCGGCGCTGCATCGCAAGCGATACAGCGCCGGACGATAGCTATTTGACTCGACCCTCGGATCGCTCCGTGGGCTCTAGCAGCCAACCCTCCCTGACTCTGTTTTTCAGACGGACCGCCCTATTCCCGTTAGACGGGATGTCAGGGACTACTTAGCATTGCTCTACGCAGAGATTGCCGCGTTTCACCCCCTCGACTCGTGCTCAGCTTTCGCATCGCACTCGCTCGGGGCAAGCCTCTTTCGAGGACTTGTCCTGCGCAAGCCCTGCGCTAGCAGGGCGCGTCGAAGGACTCGTCTCTGTGGCTCTATTCCTTCCGCCAGGAATTGTGGCGGAGGCGGTTATTATCCGCTGCGCTGTCCTTTAGAGCTCGGACTTTCCTCCCGCGCGTTTAACGCTACGGGCAGCTATCCCGCCTATTTTGGATTTATCCAGGTGTTTTTTTTCTTTTATCGCCAGACGCGCTAATTTATCGGCGCCACGGTTTTGTTCTCTGGGGATATGCGTTATATTATAATCTTTAAAACCTTTCAGCAAGTTTATGGCCTGCTCAAAGAGGTTCTTGATATTGTTACTTTTGACCCTGTATTCGCCGTTAAGCTGTTTACAAAGGAGCTCGCTGTCCGAGAAGATCTTGATGCACGCCGCTTTCATAATAAGGGCTTCCTGGAGCGCGAAGACAAGCGCCGTATATTCCGCGAAATTATTCGTTTGCTTGCCGATATATTTTGAAATATTTTTTAGAGTCACGTCTCCGCTTGAGAAGATCACTCCTATGCCTGAATCTCCCGGGTTACCTATGGAAGAACCATCTATGTAAATATCCATGGCTTTATGACTGGAGGTCTTCTTGTAAATATAATATCCTCGCGCACGATTCGCAAGTGATGATGTTTTCGTGCATCCTTATTTCATTCTCAACCTGCGGCGGCACGTGCATAAAACATCCGGCGCATGAGTTATTATCAACTTTTACTATAGCCAGCCCGTTTTTTCCGTGGAGGATGTGTTCATATCTTGCCAGTATTTTTTTATCAACCCCGCTTATGAGGATCCGCCTTTTGCCATCAAGGCCGCTAAGCAGCGTCTCTACTTCTTTAGCCCTGTTTAAGGCGATGCCCTTTTTTTCATTGTAAGACTTTTCGTCAGCCTCCAGAGTTTTTTTTTCCTTTTCAATATCGTTTTTCATGGTATCTACATTATCCATGAGATTTAATATTTCTTCTTCAATGAGGGACTTGTCGGCCTTTAAGCTTTCTATTTCCGTCAATTTAACCTGGTATTCCTTGTTCGTTTTTAACTGGCCTAGTTGGTTTTGAGTTTTTTTAATGTTTTCCTCTTTGGAAGCCAATTCGCCCTCTTTCTCTTTTTGTTTCAAGTAAAGTTTCTGCTTGGTTTCTTCAAGGCTTTTCAGGCTTGCTTTTTTAGCGTCAAATTCTCTTGCGAGTTCTTCAAGAAGCCTCGGATGGCCGGTTTTCTCTTTTGAAAGAGCAAATATTTCTTTGTCAATCTCCTGCAGTTCTACAAGCTTTTTTATCTCTTCTTTTATGTTTAGCGTTGACAAATCGCTCTCCGTTTTTAATCATGGGCGCAGAAGGACTTGAACCTTCGACCTCTGCCATGTGAGGGCAGCACTCTAACCAACTGAGCTATGCGTCCGTTAAATTTTAACATCTATAAGAATTCTGAAAGGATCTCCCGCCATTCTTGTAAGTATTTTTGTAGGCGGGAGAACCTTTTAATCTGGGCCCACCAGGACTCGAACCTGGGACCAAGAGATTATGAGTCTCCTGCTCTGACCGACTGAGCTATAGGCCCGACGACTCCTAAGAAAATTTTCACCCAAAATTGGAGTTTAGCATATCATAATGGCTTTGTATTTT
>JBBTLH010000069.1:0-12389 GCA_038068755.1 Candidatus Omnitrophota bacterium | reverse complement strand
TTGTTTTTTTCTGATAGCATAGTGTTACGTCATGAAACAATTATTTACCGATAATCTTGATTTTATCTTTTTGTTTTACGGAGCTGCCTTTTTCTTTTTAGGGACGGCGTGCCTTGTATTGAATTCCAGGGAAAGGTCTGAAAAGACGCTGCCATGGCTGGTCCTGAGCTTTTTTGGTTTTATCCATGGATTAAACGAGTGGCTGGAAATGCTTGCCATCTCGTTTAATGATCCGCATTTTTTGGAATTTTGGCGTATTGTTATATTGGCAGTCTCTTTCTTATGCCTTATGGAGTTTGCCAGGCGTTCTCTTAATATTCTAACGCGCTTGCGAATACATCCATGGGTTTATGCGCCTTTTGTTTTTTTGTTCCTCATTGTTTTTAATTATTCCAACCCCGATTGTTATAACTGCGCAAATGGCTTCATAAGATACTTCCTCGGATTACCCGGCGCCTTGGGATCGGCTTGCGTCTTTTTTATTGTTTCAAGGAAACCAATAGGCAGGTTTCTTCCGGTTTCGTGTCCTTGTCTGGGCGTTTTATTTTTCCTCTATGCGTTTTCCACAGGCATCATCGTCCCTAAGTCACACTTTTGGCTGGCATCGGTGTTGAACCATTCTTCTTTTATTGAATGGACACAAATACCTGTTCAGTTCTTAAGGGGTGTTTTGGCTACCCTGATAGCTTTCTTTTTTGTCTATCAGGTAAGCAGGATAACGTTATCCATAACGGGCATAGGTAAGTCAGGCAGGCACATAAAATTTATCCTGGTTTCTTTTGTAGCGCTTTATTTTAGTTTTTTATGCGTTGGTTTTAGCCTTCTTTCAAACGTTGATGCATACGAAAGACAGCATTTGAACAAGATGTTATTATCGGACGCGCGGCTGCTTCAGGAATCCGTTGGGGTTGTGGATCTCAAGACTTTTTCGGACTCGCGCGATGATAGGGTTTATCAGAAGTACCGCTTTATGCATAGCCGCATGAGCCAGTTGGCTGAAATATCGCATTTTGCAAAATCTCTGTATCTGGTTTATTTCACGCAAGGCAAACCCGTATTTTTGGTAGGCAGCCAGGCTCAGGTCTATCCTCTCTTAGTCAAGCCTTCTTTCGGTAACCGTATCCCGCAAAAGACAATAGCTGATGCTTATTATGGCAAGAGGCCTACTATAGTCGGCCCTTATCTTGATTTCAAAGGCGGCAGTTCATTTTCTGTTTTTATTCCGCTTTTTGGGTCAGAGGGTGATGTCTCCGGCATTTTAGGCATGGATCTGGACGCCTACAAGATCCAGTCTCAAGTTTACAGGGTAAGGCTTTATGTCTTGTTTATCATCATGGCATTTCTCGTGCTTTTGATAGTAGGTTATTCGTTTCTGATAGTTTTTTTGCTCAGGAGTTTAGAGCTTGAAGTACAGAAGGAGAATTTAAATAAGGCCCTTGGTAATCTGAAAGAAGCCGAAGCTGAACTGGCAAGGTCAGAAGAGACCTTTAAGGGCATCCTTAATAATTCTCCTAATGCTATATTCGGTTTTGACAGGGACCTAAGGATAATTTTGTGGAATTTTGGCGCTGAACGCCTTTATGGCTTTAAGAAAGACGAGGTGGTTAATGAGAAAGACCCCATTTTAAGTCAAAGATTTATTGATCTATTCGGCATTCCGGAAGTGGAGCCGGCCGCTGAAAAGATATTTTCCGGAGTTATGTTTTTGTCCGAGACAGTACATAAGACGCGTAACGGGCAAGTGAGCGTTATAATGACTCTTTTTCCGGTCAAGGACCCGCAGGGGCATATTCTTTTTGGCATAGGGTTGATACAGGATTTTTCGGAACATAAGCTGTTTGAGGAAAAACTGGCAGCGGCTCACTCGCAGCTGCGCAGCGTCCTGGACGGGGCAAGCCTTGTCTCCATTATCGCGACGGATTTAAAAGGCAATATTACTGTTTTTAATAAGGGCGCTGAGCATTTATTGGGATATTCAGAGCAGGAGATGGTAGGCAAACAGACGCTCCTGGTTTTTCATTTGCCCGAAGAAGTAAGCGCCTTTGGGGAAGAAATGTCTGATAGGTTAGGCGCGCGCCTGGAGGGTTTTGATATTTTCGCGGAAAGCGCGCGGCGCGGCCATTTTTTGGCGAGAGAATGGACTTACATCAGAAAGGATGGCACTACCTTTCCTGTTTATTTGATGCCGAATGGCCTTTATAATGAACGAGGAGACCTGACAGGCATCGTTGTCGTGGGAATGGACCTGACCAGCCGTAAATCTGCAGAACAGGCTTTTTTTAAAACTCAGCATAGTTTAATGGAGGAACGAGACAGGCTTAACAAAATAGCTGCTTCTATCGGCGCGGGACTCTCTTTAGTCAACAGAAACTTTGAGATCGTCTGGGTCAATGAGACCATGGAGAAATGGTTCGGTAAGCTTGATTCCATCAGGGGAGAGAAGTGCTACGAGGCCTATCAGTTCAGGCATAATATCTGCGACGTGTGCCCTACAAAACTGACTTTTGAAACCGGCGAGATCCAGGCTGCTGAGAAGCGCACTGTTTTTGAGGATGGGAAGATCATGGATTTTTCTATCATCTGTACTCCGTTTAAGAACGAACGCGGGGAGGTAGAACAAGTTTTGGAATTGGCCCTTGATATTACTGACAAGAAGAGGACCATAGAACTCCTTGAATATGAACGCGCCCTGTCTAAGAATGTCATTAATTCTATCGGCGAAGAGCTTATGGTGCTTGACTGCCACAAAAAGACTATCTTAGACGTCAATAAGAAATTCATGGAATCCACCGGCCTTAAAAGAGAAGAAGTGATAGGAAAAAGGTGTTTTGAGCTTGGAGCGCTTTTTTGTCCGTCGTGCGAGGCGTGCGATTTTAAAGAGGTCTCCGAGCGAGGCAAGATAGTTGAGGCGACGCATATCCGCCTGGATCGCGACGGGAAAAAGATCTACATGGATGCGACTTTATCACCCTTAAAGGATGAAAGGGGCAATGTGATCGGTATTATACATCTTTCCAAAGACGTCAGCGACCGCAAACGGCTTGAGGACGAACTGCGTCATTACACCCAAAGCTTAGAAAGCCTTGTGAAAGACAGGACAAAGGCCCTGCAGGAATCAGAGCTCATGTTTAGAAAGCTGTTTGAGTCAGCCCAGGACGGCATATTGATTATTGATCCCGATGGTGGTAAAATCATTGATGCTAACCCCTACGTGCTCAATCTGTTAGAGTGCACGCGCGAGCAGATACAGAATATGCACTATAGCGAAGTCCCGGGCATGCGGGATTCAAAGGTCTTTGAAGATACCCTGGAAGAATTAAAGAGCAGGAATACTGTCTTAAAAGACGACGTTTTATTGAATAGTTGCACAGGTAAAGAGATCGCCGTTGAGTGGCGCGCTTCGTTATATTACGTTGAAGACAAAAGAATAATCCAGTGCAATATACGCGACGTCACGGAGCGCAAGAGGATGGAGAAGATTAAATCAGAATTCGTATCCATGGTGTCGCATGAGTTGCGCACCCCTTTGTCCGCCATTAAAGAGGGCGTTGAAATAGTCGCAGACGGAACGCAAGGGAAGCTCAACAAGTTTCAGGGTGAGTGCCTGGCCGTAGCGCTATCCAATATAAATAGGCTTAACCGTTTGATCGGCGATATCCTGGACATATCTAAAATACAGTCTAATCTCTTAAAAGTAAACATTATCCCTTGCGACATTTATAACCTTGTTGAGCAGGTCTATTCGCTGGTGAAAATTGAGATAGAAAAACGCGGCATGATCTTTGTCACGGATCTGGAGAAAGGCCTTCCTCTTGTCATGTCGGACAAGGACCGGCTTATACAGGTGTTGATGAATCTTTTGAACAATGCCGTTAAGTTCACCAGAGAGAAGAGCAAGATCACGCTCTTTGTGCGCAGGAACGCAGATTTCGTGGAATTCGGGATAAGAGACGAAGGCGCCGGCATACATCCCGATGAGTTAACCCGCCTCTTCGGAAAATTCGTACAATTGGACTCTACCTTAGTTCGCCGGGTAGGAGGCTCGGGGCTAGGCCTTTACATTTCAAGGAAACTTGTTGAAGCGATGGGCGGCCAGATCCGGGCTGAATCAAAAGTCACAGAAGGCTCTACTTTTTATTTTTCTTTACCTGTTGAAAGGCAAAAACAATGACCCAGGAAAAAAAATCAATTCTGATCATTGATGATGAAGTGGGGTTACGGGATCTCCTGAAATTCAGGCTCGTCTCTTTCGGATATGATGTCCTCGTCGCCGAAGACGGATACGCGGGCATTGAAATTGCCAAGAATAAAAAACCCGCTCTGATCATATTGGACATCATGATGCCTTATTTTAACGGCGTTGAGGTCTGCAAAAAACTTAAAAGCGATTACAAGACAAAGCAGATACCCGTCATATTTTTAAGTGTTCTGGCGCAAAAAGAGGACATAGAGCTCGGCAAGGAAGCAGGGGGTGACTTCTTTTTGACAAAACCTTATGATCCCGAAAAGCTTGACTTTGTCATCAAGATGGCTTTAGAAGGCGGCAAAGACGATGGAAAATCAAAAGGAGCATGAAATGGAAAAGAAAAAGATACTTATCGTAGATGATGAACCGGATGTGCTTATACTTCTGGGAGAAAGGCTTGTCAAAGCCGGCTATGACGTTATCAAAGCGTCTTCGGGGAAAGAAGCTGTAGAGCTTGCCGTCAAAAAACCGCCGAACCTTATTATACTGGATATCGCGATGCCGGTCATGGATGGTTCTGAGGTCGCCTCTATTTTACGCAGTGACCCAAAAACTAAAGATATTCCTATTTTATTTTTGACATGTTTATTCACTAAAAATGAAGAAAAGGTTTGCGGGCATCTTTTAGGGCAGAATTTTTTTGTCGCTAAGCCTTACGATGTGACGGAACTTTTAACAGAAATAGATAAGAGGATACGTAATCGTTAAAGCGCTAACAACAATAATAACTTATGCCTAAGAAGAAGATCTTAGCCGTTGACGATGAATATGAGGCCAAAGATCTGTTAGATGAGATCAAAAGCATAATCGGCAAACAATGACAGAAGAATTTTTGAATCCGGTATTTATAGATGCCTTTGATCTTGATGACGCATGGTTCCAGGCACTTAGCGCTATCCTTGATAAAGGAAAAGTATATACCATCACTCGCGGAAGTTACAAAGGGGCAAAGAGGCTGGAGTTTGATTTTGTCGTAGTCCGCGTCAAGAAACCCTCTCACCAGATAATACCCATCATCCCGGAAGGCCTGAATATCCCCGCGCCTACGGATATGGAATATATACAGGGATATCTGTCTTATCTTTTGACGGGTGCTAAGACTGATACGGAAGATTACACTTACGGGGAACGCTTAGTAGACCCCAAAGTGCGCATAAAATGTGAGAAGGATGGCAAAGAACTCATACAGGAGCTGCCGCTTAAAGTCAACCAGATAGAGGAAGTGATCCGCATATATAAAGAAGATGGGTTCGGCACGAATCAGGCTGTCATGGAGATCGGCATGCCATCAGACATCAAGCTTGCCGATCCGCCTTGCCTGAGGCTTATTGACACGCGGATACGCCACAATAAACTGCACTTTATCCTGTATTTTAGGTCTTGGGACCTATGGGGTGGTTTTCCTTCCAATCTGGGCGGGCTCCAGCTGGTAAAGCAGTATATGGCTGATATGATCGGCGTAGATGACGGAGAGATAATTGCCGTTTCCAAAGGCCTTCACCTGTATGATTATTCCTGGGAAGTCGCTAAGATCCGCACCAAAAAAACAGATAAAGTCATTTCCTAATGGATAGACCGAGCTTATTGTTTGATAAGTCGCTAGTTTTGCGCTACATACCGCTCTTCAACGGCCTCAATTTTTTTGAGAGAAAAATCATCTGTGGCGCTTTAGAGATAGTTGAAGTCAAGCGATCCCAGATGATCTACGCCCAAGGTTCTCCTCAGGATGCTTTTTATTGCATCCTTTCGGGAAGGGTTGAAATTTTTATTGATAAAGACGGCCGTCAAGAAACCTTGGAATATATCCACAGAGGAAAATATTTCGGTTTTATATCGCTTCTTACCGGAGAGCCTCATTCTGTGAACGCCCGGGCGGTCAACGACACAGTCCTTGCCAAGATCTCGCAGCGTGATTTTAACGCCATCTTAAAGAGCATCCCGAGGCTCGCCATTGACTTAAGCCAGATGCTTTCCAGAAGGCTCAAAAGAAAAGACATTCATCCAAAATCCATTTTTGAAAGCACCATAGTTTCGGTGTATTCCGACGATGTAGATCTCCTGGACAGTTCTCTTTACACGCTCAACCTGGCTCTAGCTTTAAAAAGACAGACAAAAAAACAAGTGATCGTGGTGGATGCCGCAGCTAAAGGAGGCGTCGTGTGCGAGGCGCTGCAATTAGGATCCTGCAGTGGTTTTTTGCCTCCCGGTAAATTTTTTCATGCTGAAGACGTTAACTCTAAGATCATCCGGCACCAGAAGGGCATTGATGTCTTACGCGTGAGCTTTGACGAGCAAAAAAAGTTTGACACAGCTTTACTTGTCTCTATTCTCACATTGCTGGCCAATGATTACCACTATTGTATAGTAGTACTTACATCAGATTCCGCTCCGGAAGTATTCAAGGTCTTATCTCAATCAGACGTGGTCCACCTTTTAGTCGCACCAGATGCTTCATCGGTGAAGCAGATGTTCGCGGCAATGGATAAGTCAGGCGTATGGCAGGACTCGGAGTTGAAGAAAAAAATTAAATTAATCCTTTTTGAAGAAGGAGACACTCACGGGAAGGGCGCGCAACTTAGAGGAGAAGAAGAAGCTGCTCTATTGCACCAACCTATATTCGCGACTTTACCCAGGCCGCATAAACATGGTTTTTTCTTTGCGCAAGATGATTCTTTAGACCCGTATTCTAAGGCAATAAGGCGTATAGCGCGGCAGATGGGTGAAGTCCTGGTGGGGCTTGCCCTGGGGAGCGGCTCCGCTATGGGGTTATCACACATAGGCGTATTGAAGGTGCTGGAAATTGAAGGCATACCTATTGATGTTGTTTGCGGTTCTAGCATGGGCGCGCTTATCGGCGCATTGTGGTGCGTGGGTTATTCTGCCGATGAAGTGGAAAACATAATCCTTAAAAATAAGGATAAAAAATACATTTTTGGGATAGATGATCTTGTTTTTCCCATCCATGGCCTTATTCGTGGCAAACACGTACATAATTTTTTAAAGAGATATCTTAAAGAATTGACTTTTTGCGATATCAAGCGGCCTTTTAAGGTTGTCGCAAGCGACTGCGTAAGCATGAAACAGGTTGTTTTTGACAGCGGCAAGCTTGTGGACGCGGTTATGGCCAGCGTTTCCCTGCCGGGTGTGTTCGTCCCTTATAAGATAGCTGATCATTATTATATAGACGGCGGTATCCTTGATCCTCTTCCCACGGATGTCCTGGTTGAATCCGGAGCGAAAAGGATAATCTCAGTCAATGTTCTGCCTAGCCCTGATGATATTGAGCGCACCTCGGGCATAAAGAACAAGGGTCGTTTGGAACGGCCCAATATTTTTGACGTGATAGTCTCAAGCGTCCAATCCATAGAATACCTATTAGCTCAGATGAGCGGCTTAAGTCAGTCAGATGTCATTCTCCATCCGGATACGACGGCGGTATCCTGGGCTGACTTTGAAAAAGCGAAGGATCTGATCAAGCGCGGCGAAGAGGAAGCTTTTCTTCATTTGAAAGAGATCAGGGAATTAGTCTCTTAGCGTGAGCATTAGCTCATCCTGCCTGGGATTTCAATTGACACCTGTTTAGCCGTATTGTAAAATAATGCGTTATTTATATCGTAACTGATTAAAAATGAAAGAGTAATGCGCTTATTAAAAATGGGCCATTTCAAAAGAATATCTATATTGGGTGATGGAGGATGGGGTACAACGCTCGCTATCCTTCTTTACAACAAAGGTATGGATATAACGCTTTGGAGCGTTTTTGACGACTATGCCAAAATTTTAGATAAAAAACGCCATAATATTAACTTTTTAAAAGGTGTTAAGATACCCAGGGGCATAAGGATAACTTCTGATCTACAGGAAGCGCTTTCCTGCGATCTGGTTGTTTTGGCCGTGCCATCTTTATATTTACGCCAAGTCCTGGTAAAAGGCAAAAAATACTATCCAAAGTCAGTGCCTGTGGTCAGTGTGGTCAAAGGTATTGAAAACGGAACGCTTCTACGGATGTCTGAGGTCGTTTGGGAACTTTGGCACAGTCCCGACGTAGCCGTGCTTTCAGGGCCCACGATCGCGCAGGAATTGGCCCGTAAGATACCGACAGCGGCTGTTGTGGCGTCCGGGAATAAGCGGCTTATGCTGGAACTCCAGGATCTATTTATGACGCCGTTTTTCAGGATATACGCTAACCCTGACGTTACCGGTGTTGAGGTTGGCGGGAGTCTTAAGAATATTATTGCCATTGCCTGCGGCATATCTGATGGCCTGAAGTTTGGCACAAACACTAAAGCGGCTATTTTGTCCCGCGGGCTTGCTGAAATAGCAAGATTAGGCGTGTGCATGGGCGGCAAGATAGAGACGTTTTTCGGCATGACAGGATTAGGGGATCTAGTTACGACTTGTTTTAATCCTTTAAGCCGTAACCATTTTGTGGGTCAAAAAATAGGAGAAGGCCATTCGTTAAACAAGGTTATCGCGCGCATGAAGATGGTGGCTGAGGGTGTGCCTACGACAAAATCGGTTTATATGTTAGGGAAAAAATTGCATGTGGACCTGCCTATAACGAATGAGATATATAATGTTCTTTTTAAACGCCGGCCTCCACTGACAGCAGTCAAAAGATTGATGCAGAGAGAAAAGAAGGCAGAATAGGCCATGGCAATGTTGAGGGTTAAAAGACGGGGAGTGGCGCAGTTTGGTAGCGCACCTGAATGGGGTTCAGGGGGCCAGCGGTTCAAGTCCGCTCTCCCCGACTAATTTTTCCGACAAGGAAAAATTAGTCGGATACTTGAGAGGCCGTTAAATGCTGCGACAAGCAGCATAGGCCTAACAAGTGCCGACAACAATAATGTTTTTCCGACAAGGAGGTTGTATTATGCTTTTATCATCATTATCTAAATATACGGATCCAGGGCTTCTTTAGAAAGAGAGATTGATGTGAAAAAGATAAATATCGGTGTAATAGGTTTAGGGATCGTTGGTTCAGGGGTTGTTAAAATTTTAAGGGAAAGGCGCCGCCTCATACAGGAGCGCAGCGGCGTGGACCTGCATTTAGTGCTTGCCTGCGATGTCAGGAGCTCTAGCGCCCAAAGGCTGAAACTACCGCCGACTCTTTTCACAACAAACCCTCAGGATATCATTAAGAATGAAAAGATAGACGTGGTTGTTGAATTGATCGGAGGCCATCACCCGGCAAGAGAGATTATCTTGCAGGCTCTCAAGAACAAAAAACACGTGGTTACCGCTAATAAAGCGCTTTTGGCAACTGATCTAGCTGATATTTTGAAGGTCGCCAGGCGAGCGGGCATGCAGATGAAGTTTGAAGCCTCTGTGTGCGGCGGGATACCAATTATTAAATCGCTGCGCGAAGGGCTGGTATCAAATAAAGTGGATTCTCTTTTTGGTATTATCAACGGGACCTCTAATTATCTTTTGACAAAAATGGCCCAGGAAAACTTAAGTTTTTCGGAGGCTTTAAGCCGGGCTAAGAAAAAAGGTTATGCTGAGAGGAATCCGCGTTTTGACGTAGAAGGCATTGACGCAAGCCATAAGCTGGTGATCCTTTGTTTTCTTTTGTTCTCCAAGCTAATATCCTTAGATGATGTTTTTCGCGAAGGTATTTCGGATATTTCTCACTTAGATATAAAATATGCGGATGAGATGGGCCTGGTCATCAAACCTCTGGCTATTGCTAAGAAGGTAGGCGATGAACTTGAGGCCAGGGTGCATCCGACCCTTCTGCCTAAAGGCCATATGCTAGCTGCAGTCAATGGTGTCTTTAACGCTGTCCTGCTTCAGGGCGACCTTGTGGGTAATATGCTTTTTTATGGTAGAGGAGCAGGCCAGTTGCCCACAGCTTCAGCTGTGATAAGCGACCTGGTAGATCTGGGAAGAGCAGCAGCAGATTCTTCTTTTAAACGGCCTGCCGGACCGAGGATAAAGAGAGTCAAGAAAATGGATGACATCGTGAGCCGCTATTATCTGCGTTTCATGGCCATTGATAAGCCCGGTATTTTGGCCAAGATCGGCGGCATCCTTGGGAAACACCATATCGGTATCGCCCAAGTAAGCCAGAAAGAGCGCAGGCGGGTCAAATTTGTTCCTGTGGTCATGATTACGCATCATGCTTATGAGAAAGATCTAAGGCGCGCCCTGGAAGATATTGACAGGCTTGCCATTATTAAAGGAAGGACTGTTAAGATCCGCATGGAGGACAATTGAGTGTCTTATAACGGTTTGATAGAAAAATACGCTAAATTTTTGCCTGTTTCTTCAAAGACGCCCATCGTGTCTTTGAAAGAGGGCAATACGCCTTTGATACACTCTTGCGTTTTAAGCGAAATGACGCGCTGCGAGGTTCATTTAAAATACGAAGGTTTAAATCCTACGGGTTCTTTTAAAGATCGCGGCATGACCATGGCTATTTCAAAGGCCAAGGAGGATGGGTCCAAGGTTGTCATGTGCGCTTCAACAGGTAATACGTCAGCCTCAGCAGCTGCTTATTCGGCGCGCGCAGGCTTAAGATGCGTGGTTTTGATACCGTCGGGCTCAATAGCATTGGGCAAGTTAGCTCAGGCGCTTATCCATGGCGCAAAAGTATTGGCTATTAAAGGTAACTTTGACGACGCTCTCACTCTGGTCAGGGAGATCACTGAAAAATTCCCTATCACTCTGGTCAATTCCCTTAATCCTTATCGTATAGAAGGCCAGAAAACCGGTTCTTTTGAAATCTGTGATTGCCTGGGTAGCGCACCGGAATATCATGCTATACCTGTAGGTAATGCGGGTAATATCGCAGCGTATTGGAAAGGGTATAAGGAATATAAAGAAGCAGGCCTGATCAATAGCTTGCCCAAGATGCTGGGATTTCAGGCTGCGGGCGCTGCCCCTATTGTTAAAGGGAAGCCTGTTGCCAATCCCAAGACAATAGCAACAGCTATCAAAATAGGCAATCCTGCCAGTTGGCAGAAAGCTGTTGAGGCGCGCGATGAATCAGGCGGGCTTATAGACACTGTCACGGATAAAGAAATATTGGCAGCCTATAAGTTATTAGCAATAAAAGAGGGTGTTTTTGTGGAGCCTGCGTCAGCTGCCAGCGTAGCGGGTGTCATAAAATTGGCAAAAAAGGGTTATTTTAAAAAAACAGGCAGGATCGTCTGTATCCTTACAGGGCATGGTTTAAAAGACCCTGATAGAGCGATAGCCTCCGTAAAAAGGCCTAAGACCTTAAAGCCCGACTTAAAACTGATATTAAAAGAAATAGGGTTATGAAACATAATCCTTTAAAAGGAAAGAAGATACTTATCACCGCAGGCCCTACTTGGGTGCTTATTGATGACGTCCGGGTTTTGAGCAACGTTTCAAGCGGAGAGCTGGGCATGCTTTTAGCAAGACGCGCCAGGAGTTTAGATATGAAGGTTGACCTTTTCTTGGGGCCTGTGGGCCGCGTTGATACTGGAGGCGGCATTACCGTAAGCAGATTTAGATTTTTTAATGACTTGTTTGAACTCACAAAAACTCGTCTCAAGCGTAATAGTTACGATTTTATACTTCACGCTGCCGCTGTGAGCGATTATTTGTGCTCTGCTGTCGCAGGCAAGATATCATCCTCAAACCCGGGGCTCGTGTTGAAACTATCGCGCGCGCCGAAGATCATTGAGTCTATGCGGAGGCTCAACCCAAAAGCTTTTTTAGTCATGTTTAAATTAGAGTCTAACGTCAGTGACTCTATGCTTTTTAAGCGTTCGCTGGAAGCCATGAAAAAGTCTAAGGCTGATTTGGTTGTTGCCAACACTTTCCAAGGCGGGCATTACAAGGGGTTTATTCTGGGGGCGCAGAATATTTCTGCAAGGGCGCGTTCAAAAAAAGAGTTAGCCCGGGAGCTGTTTAAAATTCTGCTCCTTAATTATGAACCTAAACTACCAACTTAAGTTAGTGGTATGGTGTTCTTTGAAAAAATCGCTTAGGCTCCGGCTCCAGTCAAAGGAGTGCTTACGCACTGCACAAAATTCGGCTAAAAATACACAATGGTTCGACTTTCGCTCACCATCCTGAGCAAGGTCGAAGGGCTCGCCCTGGATAAGACACTAAGGTAACGGCTCAAACAGTGCATTTTTGCGCTATGCGCGCCGCCGAATTTTATGCT
>JBBTLH010000068.1:2483-8537 GCA_038068755.1 Candidatus Omnitrophota bacterium | reverse complement strand
AGATTAGGCTTTATTAACGGCTCATAATCTTTTGGTACGGCTGCAGGGAACGTCAGGATATCCCATAAACCAGAACCCAACCTGCCCAGGCCCATTGCTATACCTTTAAATAAACCGCAGAAGATACCGATCCCTGCGTTTTTGCTGTTTTTCCACTCAAGGTCTATGTTCTTTGGGATTTCCAAGAACGCTCCAACCGGAACATTGGCGATACCGCGGGATAACTTTTCCGAAGGTGTACCTGCGTAGTTAACAGATACCATACCGAAAACCATAAAGACTACCAGCACAACTAGTAACAATTTTTTCATTTTCCCACCTCCTTTGTAGATATTATAGAAAAGAGAGCTTTGATTGTCAATGTTTTAATTAAATTATTGGTTCTTGAAAGTTTTTTTGAATTCTTTGCCGATGGATTCAAACTGTTTGCCTATCGTCTTGAAATTATCAATAGTCTCTTGTGGAGGTTTGGACATAGCGTTTTGGATAACTGATTGGAGAAAGGACCCCTTGATCTTTATCTTCTCAAACCGCGGCCTGTCCATTTTTGTGCGGATGGAAAAATCAAAAACGACCTTGCCTTCGGAGTTCAAAAGTGAATTAACAGCCAGGAGAGTGAAGTCTATGGGTTCTGCTGTTCCTTGTTCAGAGGCGCCTGATTCCGGTTCTTTGAAAGCGATATTGTTGAGCTCAAGATGGCAATCAGCGGTCATATCGTTACTTTTTGATATTAAAAGCGCTGTCACGTCCACATCGCCGGAGCTTAAGTCTCTCTTTAAGAATTTTTTGTAATACGGTTTAAGATAGGCTAAACGCGCGCCTGATAGCGCGACATTTGCGTCCATGTCTTTGGCTAAAATATCCGCCCAGCCAGAAATGGCTAATTTACCTATTTTGTCATCGGCGGCTGAAAGCAGGTCTCCTTGGCCCTTAAACTGCATGCGGAAGAAATTAAAGAGAAAAGGGTGGAAGACGTCCAGATTGACGTTGGCAAACCGCATTTTAAAAGGTTCTGTTCCCGCGATGCCGTTGTCAGTGAATTCTATGTTTGCATCTTTGATCTTAAGCCGGTTTAAATAAAATTTTCTCGGCTTCTTGGTTTTTTTCTTGCTGTCTGCGGGGGCCGCTTCGCCGGGTATTCCTTGAGGCTCAACGGCTAGCGCGCTTTTTTTGAAAACGCCGTTACAGAAGTCAAAACTATCATCGTTGTTACGCGTTACTTGAAGAACCGGCCTTTCAACGATGAGAGCATTAAGGATGATATCTCCTTTAAGCAGGGCCAAAAGGCTGGGCGAAACGATAAGCCTGTCTATTTTTATACTGTCTTGGATGGCGAAACCGTCAACGATCAAGGCCGGCGGGAAAGACACCCTTAAGGAAGATATTTGAGCCTTTACTCCCAGATTCTTTTCAATTTCGGATAAGAGAAGGGCGCGGCCGTTTAAAGCCAGATAAGCGAAAGCTGTTACTCCTATCAGGATGACAACTAAGACGAGAACAAGCGCTGATCTTAGGATAATCTTAAAAAGCATAAAATGAGCCTTTTTGTTTTTTAATAATTTTATGTCCCTGGGCCGATTCGAACGGCCGACCCACTGCTTAGAAGGCAGTTGCTCTATCCAACTGAGCTACAGGGACATATATTTATGGTCGGGGCGGCAGGATTTGGTCACTACGCTCGCAGAGCTCGCTGCGTAACCTCGCCTCGCTCGCTTTCGGCCAGAGGCCTCATCCGAGTTATTCACTCGGCGCTCGCGAGTTTCAAATCCTGTTTTATAAAAAAGTCGGGGCGGCAGGATTTGAACCTGCGACATCTTGCTCCCAAAGCAAGCGCTCTAGCCGAGCTGAGCCACGCCCCGGATTGCCGTCGTTTTTCTATACGCGATTTTAGTGTGTAATTATAACATTCCCACAGTAGCTTTTCAATGAGTTAATCTTAAAATGAGCCCACAGCTTACGGAGTGAGACAAAGTGTGAGATAAAGTGTCCAGAACACTTTGTCTCACATCAGTAACGGAAACCAATAGACAATTTTTGCGATATTTGTTATACTTTACCGACGTATTTTTTTACAGGACGCACAAAAGATGAGGGAGATCAGACAACGCATTCTGGCTGGCACGAATATTTCTTTGCCTCTGACTGTTTCTTTTATCACCTGGGTGGGTTATAATATGGGTATCAAAGTTTTTTGGACCTGTAAGATATGGCGGTTAAGGCCGAATAGGGCCGTTTCTTGTATTTTGGCTCTCATCCCGGTTATTTTTTCGTTTGGCTTTGCTGGCAGCGGCAGGTGCGCTTCTTCCCATCAGGGTGAAAAAATAATCTATGCGATAAGCCCGGTAGGGAGAGCGGAATATAACGATCTTGGTACTGCGGTGTTGGAAGGGCATACGGTCAGGCTTTGCACTTTTAAGACACGCGCCATGGGGTTTGACGATACGGAAAAGATCTACAGCGACCCTGAGAGCGGGATGCCGCTGCGCGTGGAGCGCAATATTTCATACTGGTTAAGCAAAGAGCATATAGTAGAAGAATACGACCAGAAGAATTTCATTCTGACGGTGACAAAATCCGTTAAAGGCAAAAAGCAAGAGCGGGTGGTGTTTAAAGGTGACGGCCCTATCCACAACGCTATTCTTCTGCCGTTTTCTTTGCGTCAAGTATCAGACCTTAAGGTGGGTTGGACGGCTACGGTCAGGTTTCCTTTGAAATTTGAAGTGAGATTGGACTCTATGAGAGAGATAGAGACCTCCGCGGGTAAATTCAGGACTTATCATTTTACGAGTAATCCTAATAAATTTGAGATCTGGATCAGCCAGGATGCCTTGCGCCTGCCTCTTAAGATAAAGGGCGCCGGCGGATTGGGTTATACTTTAATCATGGGAAGCTATAAAAAGGGATCCGGGATACTTGATGGAAAATGAAAAAGAAGACATCATGTACCGAAAGTGGGGCCTGCCTTCGCCGAAAGCTGTTTTTTTGCTAGTTCATGGGCTTGGCGGATATAGCGGCAGGTGGCAATTTTTAGCTGATTTTTTTCTGCAGCATGATATCTCTTCCTATGCGATAGAGCTTAGAGGGTTTGGCCCGACAAAAGGCCCAAGAGGCCACATAACTTCATTTGAGCAATATTTTGAAGATGTTTCCTGCCTCAGGGATATCATATCCAAAGAAAATCCCGGTAAAAAGATATTTATTATCGGTGAAAGCTTGGGCGGGCTCATATCCTTTCTCGCGGCGGCTAAGACTAAAAAACTTTTTGACGGCCTTATATTGCTTTCGCCTGCTTTTAAGACACAGTATAAGCTGGCCGTTTGGGATTGTCTCAAAGTCTTTGGTTCTTTGTTCTACAATCCCATGAAACAGTTTTATCTTCATTTTGTGCCTAAGATGTACACGCGCGACGTTGAGTATCAAAAAAGGATAGCGTTAGACGAACAAGAAGGTAAGGTTGCTACAGCCCAACTGTTGAGCCGCATCGTCTTGGCGCAACTAAGCGTCGTCTTTGTGCAGAAGAAACTGGAGGTACCCGTTTTATTTTTGATTTCCGGCGCGGATATGATAGTGAATAGCAAGGCTAGCCGAGGCTTATTCAAAGCCCTTCAGGACGAAGATAAGAGCGTCATAGAATACTCAACGATGTATCATGCCTTATCAATTGACATAGGTAGAGAAAAAGTCTTCAGGGATATTTTGCAGTGGATTAGCAGCCGTATCTAATGAGAAAAACTGTACAGAACAGTTTGTCTCATTGGCGGGAGAGAAAATGCGGTATATTTTAGCGATTGATCAGGGCACGACAGGCAGCCGCGCAGTGGTGTATGATAGGCATGGCGTGCCTGTGGCAAGCGCCTATTGCGAGTTCCCTCAGTATTTTCCAAAACCAGGATGGGTGGAGCACGATCCCGAAGAGATATGGAAGAGCGTGAATGCCTGCGTTCAGAAAGTCTTGAGGCAGGTATCCGCGGGCTCCATAGCTGCCATAGGCATAACTAATCAGCGGGAGACTACGATTATCTGGGATAAAGATACGGGTTTGCCGATACACCGCGCCATAGTCTGGCAGTGCCGCAGGACAGCGGCTCGCTGTGATTATCTAAAAAATAAAAAAGGTGAGGCCGATCTTATAAAGAGCAGGACCGGCCTGCCTATTGACGCTTATTTCTCTGCGACAAAGATAGAGTGGCTTTTGAAAAACGTTCCGGGTGCGAAAGACCGCGCTAAAAAAGGCAAGCTTCTTTTTGGCACTACAGATACCTGGGTATTATGGAAGTTGACCGGCGGAGAGGCGCATGCCACGGATTACACCAACGCTTCCCGGACCATGCTTTTTAATATAGACGAATTGAAGTGGGATAATGATATTTTAAAGAAATTTTCCATATTGCCGGGGCTCTTGCCTGTAGTCAAGCCATCCGTGGGTATTTTCGGCGAGACGATAAAAATAGGGAGGCTGCCCGCGGGTATACCTATATCAGGTATTGCCGGCGACCAGCAGGCTGCTTTGTTCGGCCAGGCGTGTTTTGACCCCGGAGGTGTCAAGAATACTTACGGCACAGGGAGTTTTATCTTGCTTAATACAGGTAAAAAACGAGTTGTATCAACGCACGGGCTTATCACGACATTAGCCTGCGGGCCAAAGGGAGATCCGGTATACGCGCTTGAGGGAGCGATATTTATCGCGGGCGCGGCTATTCATTGGTTAAGAGACGGCCTAAAACTTTTATCCTGCGGTTGTGAATCCGAGAAGATAGCGCTTTCAGTCAGGGATAATGCCGGTGTATATTTTGTGCCGGCGCTCGTCGGACTTGGCGCGCCTTATTGGGACGCCGGCGCCCGCGGAGCTATTTTCGGCATCACCAGGGGCACCAAGGGCGCCCATATTGTACGCGCAGCTCTTGAGGCTATCGCGTATCAGACTAAAGACGTGCTTCTTGCGATGCAGAAAGATTCCGGGCTAAAGATAAAAGACCTGAAAGTTGACGGCGGCGCTTCTGCTAATGGCCTTATGTGCCAATTTCAGGCGGATATCATGAGAATAAATGTAGTAAGGCCACGCGTTATTGAGACGACATCTTTAGGCGCTGCTTATTTGGCCGGGTTGGCTGTAGGCTATTGGAAAAACGCGGATGAAATAAAAAAGTGCTGGAAGAAAGACAGGGTATTTGCGCCTAAGATGGCGCGCAAGGCCGCTGATGCGCTTTACTCCGGTTGGCTTACTGCCGTTAAAAGAACTTTGACAACTGCATAGAGGCAACGTAATGTCCCTGTCCGCAGACGCAATTTAGGTCTGGCTATGCCAGACCTAAAGGTTTTATTCTCATAAATTCCCTGCCAATGTATTTACTGTTTGGCAGGAGATTTTTTGCCGTTGACTGCGGTTTAGGGCAATCTTGTAAGAGCCCGACATTGTGTCGGGCATGGCGCTTGCCCTAATCCCTTGTCAACCTTTGGCAAAAAACTTCTGATTGTCTGCTTGGACAGGAACCTTACATTGCCTATTTATGATGTTATTATCATCGGCGGCGGGATAGTAGGGACTTCCATAGCTCGGGAACTATCCCGTTATAAATTAAATATCGCCCTCATTGAGAAGGAAGTTGAACTCGCCTTCGGTGTTTCCAAATCCAATAGCGGTATCATCCATCCGGGCACTCAAAATCCACCATCCTCGCTTAAAGGCCGGTTGTGCGTCCAGGGTAATATCCTGACCAGAAAAATAGCGCGCGAGTTAGGCGTTGATTTCAAAGAGACCGGCGAGTTGATCGTCGCATTCAGCGAAGAAGAAGTCGCGCGGCTTGAGGCTATAAAGAAAGATGCCGTTCTGCTTGGCGTGCCCAATTTAAAGATTGTTGGCCGCTCATGGTTTAAGACAAATGAGCCTAATCTGAATTCAGAGGCCATTGCTGCTTTGTATGCGCCTACCGCAGGTATTATTAGCCCATATCGGCTGGTGTATGCTTTATCTGAAAACGCGGCAAAGAACGGCGTAGACATCCATACACTCACTGAAGTAAGCCGCCTGACATCTGCCGGCGCATGTTTTGAGGT
>JBBTLH010000068.1:0-2473 GCA_038068755.1 Candidatus Omnitrophota bacterium | reverse complement strand
ATCGTCTAAGGGGATATTCAAGGCCAGATACATTATTAACGCTGCAGGCCTTTTTGCGGACGCGATATCCCAAATGGCAGGCATTAATGATTTTAAAATAATGCCGCGCAAGGGTGAAGAATTTATTCTGGATAAGAAGAAGGAGCTTTTAACTCGTCACCTTTTGTTCCCTTTGCCGTCTAAGACGTCCAAAGGTATCCTTGTCATAAAGACCGCGGACGGCAATCCTATGATAGGGCCCACAGCAGAGCAGACGCAGGATAAAGAAGACTTGTCTACTTCTGACGAAGGTCTTAAAAAAGTCCTTGATTCTGCCAAAAGGCTGATACCTTCGGTCTCAGCAACAGACATTATCGCTTATTTTGCCGGGCTTAGGCCTGTGGCCCTTCGACTACGCTCAGGACTTCCTTCGGTCGCAGTGGATGATTTTATCATTCGCCACGAGGATAAAGCGCCCGGTTTTATCAATGTGGCAGGTATCCAATCTCCGGGCCTGACAGCCGCGCCTGCGATAGCGCTCATGGTCGCAGGTATTTTAAAAGAACAAGGGTTGGCGCTTAAGAAGAGATTGTTATTTCACGGGCGCCGGCAAAAGTGCGTCCATCTTTCTGATCTTGCGTTGCCTGAGGCACGTAAATTGATAAAGAAAGACGCCTCATACGGCGATATCGTCTGTCGCTGCGAGATGGTGTCTGCCAAAGAAGTGAAAGACGCGATCAAGCGTGGCGCTGTGACCATGGATGGCATAAAGTTCAGGACGCGCGCGCAGGCTGGCCGGTGCCACGGCAGTTTTTGTACGACAAGGATCATGAAAATACTTGCCGAAGAAAAAAATATAGCGCTGACAGCAGTTACCAAGAAGGGCAGCGGCTCTGAGATAGTACTGATGGATAGGGGAGAGTCTGAGGGCGCATGATTAAAAGGGCATTGGTTATCGTCGGAGGCGGGCCTGCTGGCATGGCTGCAGCTATCTCTGCCCACGAGAATGGGGCGAGGGATATCTTGTTGCTTGAACGCGACCAGTATCTGGGTGGTATTTTGAACCAGTGCGTCCATACGGGCTTTGGCCTGGAATATTTTAAAGAAGTCCTAACAGGCCCCGAATACGCGCTCCGCTTTATTGATAAGATAAAGGCTATAGCTGATATAGAAGTAAGCTTGAAGTCTTTCGTCGTTAGGTTGACAAAAGAAAAAGTGCTGACTTTTTTAAAGCCCGGAGCCTTGAGGGAAGTGAAAGCAAAAGCCCTTATTATGGCAACGGGGTGCCGCGAAAAGACAAGAGAGATGGTGCATATAGCAGGCTCAAGGCCCGCAGGCATTTTTTCAGCGGGTCTTGCGCAAAAACTGATAAACATTGAAGGCCTGTTGCCCGGAAAAGAGGTTGTCATCGTTGGTTCCGGCGACATAGGCCTTATCATGGCAAGGCGTTTTAGGCTTGAGGGCGCGTCTGTCAAGGCGGTCATTGAGATCCAAAAAACCAGCCGCGGCCTTATCCGGAATGTCGTCCAATGCATTGAGGATTTTGATATCCCGTTCTACTTAAACCATAAGATCACAAAGATCTACGGCAAGGATAGGGTAGAAAAAGTCAGCGTTGCCCGCGTTGACGATGCCTTTAACGAGATCCCGGGCTCAGAGTTTGAGGTCACCTGCGATACGGTGCTTATTTCTGTAGGGCTTATCCCTGAAAATGAACTGCTTGAAATGACACAGGGAACCTCTATCCCCGGATTGTTCGTCTGCGGTAATTCTTTTAAGGTCTATGACGTCGTTGATTCAGTGACTAAGGATAGTATTGAAGCCGGCCGCATGGCAGCTGAGTATTTAAAGGGTTCAAAATGATAAAAAAATTAACGTGCATAGAATGCCCGAAGGGGTGCGGTTTAGAGGTGGATATGGAGAACTGCCGCGTAATTAAGGTCAGCGGCCATAAATGCCCAAAGGGCGAAAAATATGCTATCGCAGAAATAGAAGACCCTGTTAGAATATTAACGGCAACTATATTAAGCGAAGGCCTGTCTTTGAAAATGGTGCCGGTGAGGACGAACGCGCCGATACCCAAAACTCGTCTTTTGGAGGCGATGGAGGAGATCAGGAGGCTTAAAGTAAACAAGCCTCATCAGCCGGGTGATGTAGTTGTAAACAATTTTTTAGGATTGGGCATCAATCTTATTGCCACAAGGAACGTTTGTTAAAATTAATTGACGCGACAACGTAATCATTGTATATTTATATAATCAACAGAAACATTTTTATCAAGGAGGAGAGGCAATGGCAAAGGGGAAAGTGAAGTGGTTCAATAACCAAAAAGGGTTTGGATTTATCACAACGGAGTCAGGCACGGACGTATTCGTGCACTTCAGCGCCATCCAGGGAGAAGGCTATAAGTCTCTGGAAGAGGGCCAGGAAGTGGAATTTGAAGTTGAAAAAGGCCCCAAAGGCGAACAGGCCACTAACGTAAAGCGAGCGTAAG
>JBBTLH010000067.1:0-7451 GCA_038068755.1 Candidatus Omnitrophota bacterium | reverse complement strand
AACCTGCATTCGCGCCCCAGAGGTTGATCATGTCATTGGATTCAGCGCCAAAAACAATAGCGTGGCTGAGTCTCGCATACACGACATCAATGACCAATGGGTCATAATTGAATGTGGCTCTTATTGCGTCAAACGCCTTGCGATACGCAAGGTCACCATTCACTGCACCGAAACCACCTGCTTCGGTATAATTCGTTGTCTGGTTCGTGCCTATGCCACCGGATACTGCATTTGCATCAGGATTGCCAACGCCATCGCCAATGATCATATCATTACCGAAGTGTAGTTCCTGACGGCCTATGGCCAATGTCAAAGGAGAATATAAAAACTCTTTCATTGTGACATAAGCCAGATCCAGATCTATATCCGTAGTAGCTGCATTAGCTTCAGTCCAGTTTCTCTCGTTGATCAGCCTGATGACTGTGGAAACGTTATCAGTCAGGTCAGCATCAACTCTTAAACGGGTAACGGTGTTCAAGGCATTGATCTGATCTTCACCTGTTACGCCGTCACCTTTTAAGTTATCAAAATCGTTACGTAAAACGTAACGAGCAATAATATCACCGCTCACTTTTACGTTCTGGACCGCTGCGAACGCAGGAACTGCTGCCGCGAACACAAACAGAGCGCAGAACAAAAGCACTAAGCGCTTACTCATCTTCTCCTCCTTTAAATGAATACTAAATTATATATATGTACTAGGTTTACTTAAATAACAACTTGCCTAGGAATTTCATCTATAGTTATATCACCAACGTTTTGACAACTTTCGGCTTTAATTGGTCTTCACCCCCTCTCACACCTTTATTAAAGCTGTCTTTGGCGGTATAGCCTAATTGCTATATAAATACCATATTTTGCAAAGGGTTGTCAACTATTTTTTTAAAAAAGAGGGTATGGTTAAATTTTACGAATATAGGTATTTAGGAAGGAATACAGCTTTGAGAGGTCTTTTACAGCCAAGCCCGCGCCTAAGCCGACGTTTTTCAACGATAAATATGCATGGATATCCAAAGGCGAGTGAGCGTCGGAATTGATACAAAGCCTTGCCCTGTATTTAAGAGCAAGCTCTGCAACATGGCCGTTACCTAAACAGTGGCCCTTGCGGCCGCTAAGCTCTAATAAAACACCTTTTTTGGCCGCGAGCTTGACTTCCTCATCACTGATAAGGCCGGGATGCGCTAAAATATCAATATCTTCCTTAAGAGCCGCAAGATTTGTGCCCTTTAAAACAGGCTCCACAAGCGTTTCTCCATGAGCCACAATGATCTTTATACCTTTATTACGCGCGAATTCACAGGCAGGCTTAAATTGTTCCAAAGGAAGATGCGTCAACTCTATGCCCGGGATCACCTTTATCCTGTTTTTTGGCCAAGAGCGACAGAACTCAACAATCGCGCTCACCACGGTCTTTATGTTTGACAGGTCAACGTGGTCAGTGATCGCGATGGCCCGGAACCCCTTCTCTTCATACCTGCGGCTAAGTTCTGAAGGAAGCAGTTCCCCATCGCTTAATATTGAATGTGTGTGTAGGTCGTACATAATTTTTATCAAATTTAAAATGCCCCCGGCAAGGCTCCGTCCGCCACAGGCGGACTAGAACTTTCGCTCAGCTTCCGCCTCGCTCTCCAAAGGGGCTCTGCCCCTATGGCGCTCCCCGCCACAAAACTTTGCGGGTCGCTGTTACCCCGAAAACGCGGGGGCGGTCTCCCCGCACCCCTTAAGTTCTCACCTTGCCATAAAATTTAAATGCCCCCGGCAAGGCTCCGTCCGCCACAGGCGGACTAGAACTTTCGCTCAGCTTCCGCCTCGCTCTCCAAAGGGGCTCTGCCCCTATGGCGCTCCCCGCCACAAAACTTTGCGGGTCGCTGTTACCCCGAAAACGCGGGGGCGGTCTCCCCGCACCCCTTAAGTTCTCACCTTGCCATAAAATTTAAATGCCCCCGGCAAGGCTCGAACTTGCCACACCAGGTTTAGGAAACCTGTGCTCTATCCATATGAGCTACGGGGGCAGACATAATACAACCGAGGTCGGACCTCGATAATGGTTAGTATTGAATAATCGAATAAACCGGGTAGCCTTTGAGCTTGTCGCGGCCTTTAAGGCCGCAGAGTTCTATCAAAAAGATGATGCCAATGATTTTTGCTTTCAGTTGTTCGCTCAATGAGCAGACAGCGGCAACAGTGCCGCCTGTAGCCAGTAAGTCGTCAACTATGAGTATCCTGGCATTGGGCTCTAGCGCGTCCTTGTGCATCTCCAGGGAATCAGTGCCGTATTCAAGCGCGTAAGACGCCGAGATCGTCTCTGCTGGAAGTTTGCCTTTTTTTCTTACCGGCACAAAACCGGCGCCTAACTTATAGGCTAAAGCAGCCCCAAAAATAAAGCCGCGGGATTCAACGGCTACCACATAATCAACCTTTTTGCCCTTAATGACTTTTGCTAAGCTATCAACGGAATTCTTGAATGCCTTTTTATCTTTAAGAAGAGTAGTTATGTCGCGGAATAAAATGCCCTGTTTTGGGAAATCGGGGATGTTGCGTATTGCTTTCTTCAAATTTGCGGCCATTTCCTCCTCCAGGTGCCGTTAGCTTTTACTCAACACCAATGTTGATTCCCGTTTAATAAGCTTTGCCGGCAGGACGACTTTTACGGGCTGTTTTTCTTTGCTCAAAATTATCTGGTTTAATTTTTCCAAAGCCAGCCTTCCCATTTCAACGATAGGCTGAGAGACAGTTGTCAACCGCACCGGGCTATAGCCGGCAATAGGATTATCGTCAAAACCTACCAAAGAGATATCCCAGGGTATCCTTAAGCCTTCTTGCTTAGCCTCATCCACTACCTCAAGCGCCATGACGTCACTGGCGGCAAAAATAGCGGTAGGCCTGGCCTCTAAATTGAGTAAATTCTTTGCTGCTTGCCTGGCAGGCGTCCTAAGGAAAAAACCCTCCTGGATATAGCCTTTTGGAATATTGAGGCCGTATTTTGCCATTGCCTGCTTATATCCTTCCAGCCTGGCCTCACCTGCCTGGGTATCAAGGTCTCCTGCGACCGTGGCTATTCTTGAATGGCCGAGCTTTACCAGATACTCCACTACATCCATCGCGGCCCTGCGATTATCAATAGCGATGCAATTAACATCTTCACTGAAGTAATTATTCATGACGATACAAGGCACGCCCCTCTTCATGAACTCCAGGAGATGCTTTTTGTCTCCGTCTATATCGGCGAAAATAACACCCTTGACATAATCGGCATTGACAGACTCGGCTGTCACCCATTCAAAGTGTTTTTTTCTTTCCGTGATATGGATAAGTATGTCTGCCTTTAGCCGGCTGGCCGCGGCAGTCACGCCCTTGATGACCTCTGAGGCAAAATATGAATGAAAGACGTCTTCAAACCTGGGTATCACTAACGTGTAAAATTTAGCGATAGGCATAACCTTTATCCTATTCTATTGTTTCCTGATCCTGTTCTGACATGAGTTTTTTTAGTTTTTTTAGCGCGTTCTCTTCAATCTGCCTTATGCGCTCGCGCGAGACGCCGAGTTTCTTTGAAACTTCCGCCAAGGTATGGATGTGGCCGTTGATAAGGCCGAACCGCAAATTTAAGACCTCGTGCTCCCTGTCGTTGATAGCGCCAAACAGGCCGTCTAAGCGCTCCTTATTGAAAAAATTATTGAGCTCTGTTTCAGGATTAGCTGAACTCTTGTCTTCAACAAGATCCATGATCTCATTGCCGCCTTCTTCGTCAATAGGCGCGTCAAGCGAAGAAGTCTTGGTGATGGAGGCGCGTATTTTTGATATCTTATCAAGGCTTATTCGCATGGATTTTGCGACTTCGTTATCCGTAGGAAGCCGTTTTAATTTT
Source organism: Candidatus Omnitrophota bacterium (assembly GCA_038068755.1). GTDB lineage: Bacteria > Omnitrophota > Gorgyraeia > Velamenicoccales > Velamenicoccaceae > Phelpsiimicrobium. The sequence goes on along the minus strand of JBBTLH010000067.1, from coordinate 3,583 downwards.
CCCATCAGCTTTTCATTAGTCTTTTTATACTTCGTCAGCAATTCATTGACATATACGGGAAGCCGCACGGTCCTTGACTGGTCAAAGACAGAGCGCGTTATGCTCTGCCTTATCCACCAGGCGCCATACGTAGAAAACCTGAAGCCTTTTTTGGGGTCGAACTTCTCAACCGCTTTCATAAGCCCGACGTTGCCTTCCTCAATCAAATCCATAAGCGGTATACCCAGATAGATATATTTTTTCGCGATATTGATGACTAAGCGCAAATTGGCGCGTATCATTTTATCGCGCGAGGCCTTATCCCCTTTCTTGATCTTTTTGGCAAGGTCTATTTCTTCCTTAGCCGTCAAGAGAGGCATCTTACGGATTTCTTTGATGTAGGATTTTATGTTTTCCACAGGACTCCGTCAGTCAATAGCTTATAGTCTATAGACAATAGTCAAAATATTTATTAAACATCAACCACCGACTATAGACCATTGACACCCTTATCTTTTCTTGCTCTTTTCCACTGGCCTATTCGCCAACACCGCCCTTGCTGCAGCCAATCTCGCAATAGGAACGCGGAAAGGCGAACAACTCACGTAATTCATGCCTACGCGGTAACAGAAGTCTATGGACTTAGGATCGCCGCCGTGTTCGCCGCAGATACCTACTTTTAATTTTTTATTGGCCTTGCGGCCCCTGTCAATGCCTATTTTTATCAGCTCGCCTACGCCTACCTGATCTATCGTCTGGAAAGGATCATCCGGCAAAATACCTTTTTTTAAATATTCCTGCAGGAATCCGCCCATGTCATCCCTTGAAAACCCGAAGGTCATCTGTGTCAGGTCATTCGTGCCGAATGAAAAGAACGAAGCGACTTCGGCTATTTTATCAGCCACGAGGGCCGCGCGCGGGATCTCGATCATCGTGCCGAACATGTGGTCTATTTTCTTAATGCCAAACTTCATTATGACTTCCTGATAGACTTTCTTGGCGATGGCAAGCTGATCAGTCAATTCCGCGGTCGTGCAGACGACTGGTATCATGATTTCAGGAAATACTTTCTTCCCCGCTTTAATCAATTCAGCCGCAGACTCAAAAATAGCCCTGAATTGCGTTTCGCTCACCTCCGGATACGTGACGCCTAAGCGCACGCCGCGGTGGCCCATCATGGGATTATTTTCAGCCAAGCCATTAGCCCTCTTCTCCAATTCCTCTGCGGAAATATTCAGGCTCTGAGCCAGGCTTTGGCGCGCGTTTTCCTGGTGAGGCACAAACTCATGCAAAGGCGGGTCAAGCAGCCTTATAGTCACAGGCAGGCCTTCCATTGCCTCAAGCGTGCCCTTGATATCGCTCTTCATGTGCCCAAAAAGCTCGTCAAGCGCTTTTCGCCGCTCTGCCGTTGAATTAGACATGATCATCTTGCGTAATTTAAAAAGAGGCTCCTCTGAACCTTTGCCATAGAACATATGCTCAGTCCTGAACAATCCGATACCCTCGGCTCCGAACTGGCGCGCCTTTCTGGCATCTTCAGGCGTATCAGCGTTAGTCCTGACATTAATGGTCCTGATAGTATCGCATAGTTTTAAAAACGCGTTCAATATCTCATTTTCCGAGGACGCGTCCATCATCTTAAGCTGTCCTAAATAAAAAAGGCCTTTGGTGCCGTTCAACGTGATCCATTCGCCTTCTTTTATTATTTTTCCGTTAACATGAATCTCTTTTTTATTAAGATCGATCTCTAACGCGGAGCAACCTACCACGCAACACTTCCCCCAGCCGCGGGCGACCAGTGCCGCATGCGATGTCATGCCGCCGCGCGCTGTCAGGATAGCTTCCGCGGCGCGCATACCGTCAATATCTTCCGGGTTGGTCTCTTCGCGCACAAGGATGCATTTTTTGCCTTCCTTTTTCAATCTTAGCGCGTCTGCAGACGTAAATACGACTGTTCCGCTGGCAGCGCCGGGCCCTGCAGGCAGGCCTTTTGCCACCGCTTTATGGCCCTTTTCAGCTATCGGGTCAATAATCGGATGAAGAAGTTCATCCAGCTGCTCAGGCGTCACGCGGGCAACCGCCTCTTCTATTTTGATTAATTTTTCCTTAACCATGTCTACAGCTATTTTGACTGCGGCAGGGCCGTTCCTTTTGCCGATACGGCACTGAAGCATAAAGAGCCTGCCTTTTTCAATCGTAAATTCTATATCCTGCATATCGCGATAATGCTGCTCAAGACGCTCCTGGATATCAAATAATTCTTTATAGACAACTGGCATGATCTGCTCAAGGGTCTTTAAGTCTTTATTATGCTCGCTCTGTGAATATTTGTTAATGGGCGCCGGCGTCCTTATACCTGCCACAACGTCTTCACCTTGGGCATTAACAAGATACTCGCCATAAAAAACCGCGTCTCCATTGCCGGGGTTCCTGGTAAATGCAACGCCTGTCGCGGAATCATCTCCCATGTTGCCGAAAACCATGGACTGCACATTCACCGCAGTGCCCCACTCATGAGGGATCTTTTCTATATTCCTATAGGCAATGGCGCGTTTTCCGTTCCATGAAGAAAATACCGCGCCTATACCGCCCCATAACTGGGCCATAGGCTCATCCGGGAATTCCTTGCCTAACACGCCGGTTATTTTCTTTTTAAACTCGGAACACAGGTATTTTAGGTCCTCTGCTTTAAGGTCCGTATCGGACTTATAACCTTTCTTCTGCTTGACGTCATTCATGACCCGCTCAAGCTGTTTCCTGACACCCATATCTTCTTTTGGTTCTACGCCTGCTGCTTTTTCCATGACTACATCCGAATACATCATGATGAGGCGCCTGTAGGCATCATAGACAAAACGGGAATTGCCGCCTGCTTGCTTGATCATGGCGGGAATAGTCTTTTCCGTGAGGCCTACGTTTAAAACAGTTTCCATCATGCCGGGCATGGACTTTCTGGCGCCGGAACGCACAGAAACAAGAAGCGGATTATTGGGGTCGCCGAATTTTCTCCCCATAAGCCCTTCCACTTTTCTCAAAGCTTTTTCCATTTCCTCTTTTAACCCTGAAGGGTATTTCTTGCTATTTTTATAATAATATGCGCACACCTCCGTAGTGATAGTGAAACCCGGAGGAACGGGAAGTTTTAGTTTCGGATTGCCTGCCATCTCAGCCAAGTTGGCGCCTTTGCCACCTAAGAGATTCTTCATGCCTTCGTTGCCGTCAGCCTTGCCGCCGCCAAAGAAGTAGACGTTCTTCTTACTCATGTTACCTTGCTCCTTTCATTGCTCACTACAGGCTTACGCCTGTAGAATCTAATTCCCCATGCATAAGCATGGGGTAAGTTATTACGATAATTTTTCCAAAAGGTATTCTTTCAACCTTGAAACGTCAACCCTATCCTGTAACATCGTATCCCTGTCGCGGACAGTGACTTTTTTATCTTCCAGAGACTGCACATCCACAGTAACGCAATAAAGCGTTCCAACCTCATCCTGCCTTCGGTAAAGTTTGCCTATGGCTCCAGTGTCGTCATAGGTAGCTACAATATCTTTTTTTAACTCCTCAGTTATCTTTTTAGCTAAATCAACTATCTCAGCCCTATTGC
>JBBTLH010000066.1:0-7296 GCA_038068755.1 Candidatus Omnitrophota bacterium | reverse complement strand
CCCAAATCAAAGTTTTTTGCCATGTTTTTATGCGTTTTTTTGTCCTATTATGTCTGGGTCTGTCCTAGTATGTCTCGGACCGACCGATATAATCCTATATATGCAGGTCGCGTGCCAAAGCGCTGTTTTTGGACAAAACAATTTTGTTAGAGGCTTAACTTATTGGATTTAATGAAGTTAAAAGACATTTATTTTTGCGGCTGTTTTTATGGCCTGCGTTCAGTAAACGAGGTGTTGTAGGTGTGTTGCGAGAGTGTTTGTGGGTGTTACGCACACGTGTTGCTTTTTGTAGACAGTGGTGTCGAGGTCCGACCTCGGCAACCTCGGGCGAAATTAGGCGAGTTCAACCATTTTGTCAATGGCGCGGCGTGCTTTGCGGCGCACTTCATCAGAAACCCTGACCTCGGTCTTTAACTCTTCTAAGGACCAGAGGACCTTTTCTAATGTAGTGCGTTTCATGTTAGGGCAGACAGCGAGTTCTGTAGCGGGATAAAACTTCTTGCCCGGGTTGTCTTTCTGCAGGCGATAGATAATGCCGACTTCTGTGCCTATTATAAATTCTTTATGGGGAGATTTCTTGACGTGGGCGCACATCCTGCCTGTTGAAAGGACTTCATCGGCGACCTCAATGACTTCAGGCCGGCATTCGGGATGCACCATTACTTCAGCGCCCGGGTGCTGGCGGACCTGTTTAATGATATCTTCAGGCAGGATCTTTACGTGAGTAGGACAATACCCCTCCCAGGATATCAGGCGTTTGCCTGTTTTTTTGGAGACGTAGTCAGCGAGGTATTTATCAGGCACGAAGATCACTTCCTCAGTTTTTAATTTAGAAACAATATCAACGGCATTAGTGGACGTACAGCATATATCCAGCTCTGCTTTGACCTCAGCAGGCGTATTGACATAACCTACAACAACGGCTTTGGGGTGGCGTTTTTTAAGCTGCTTTACGTCTTCGGCTGTGATCATATTAGCCATAGGGCACCCTGCCAAAGGGTCAGGGATAAGGATGGTCTTATTCGGGCACAGGATAGACGCTGTCTCTGCCATAAAATATACGCCGCAGAAAACTATTGTCTTGGCCTCTGACTTTGCCGCTGCGCGGCTAAGCTCAAGGGAGTCGCCCCTGAAATCAGCTATATCCTGGACCTCAGGCAATTGATAGTTGTGGACCAGGATAACTGCGTTGCGGTCCTTCTTTAACTGCTCTATTTTCCTGATCAATTCCTTAGACATTTTTTCCTCAATGAGAAAAATCAAACAGGACAGTTTGTCTCATTGGATGATCTTGGCGCCGCATAGCACGGTGTCGCCTTTGTATAAAACTACGAACTGGCCGGGAGTAATAGCTGACTGGGGCTCGGCAAAATCCACCCTTAACTTACCTTTGGATAAAAGAGTGGCTTTGGCTTTTGCGGCCTTATGATTATACCTTATTTTGGCATAGACTGAAGTAGATTTTTTTATAGCGCCTTTGACAAAGAAGTTCGGCTCAATAGCGATGAGGCTATTGGAAAAGACCTCGTCTTTTTTCCCTACGACAACGCGGTTATGTTTTTCGCTAAGCCCGACCACGTATAAAGGATGAGGCGCTGATATCCCCAAGCCCTCTCTCTGCCCCAAAGTAAAATTAAAGATGCCTTCGTGATGGCCTAAAACATTGCCTTTTGTATCAACAACGTCCCCTTTTTTAAAATAGGCCTTATTCAGGCGGTTCTTTAAAAACGCGCGGTAATCATTATCCGGTATAAAACAAATCTCCTGGCTGGCTGGCTTACCAGCCACATAAAGGCCTCTTGTCCTGGCGATATCGCGCACTTCTTCTTTGGTCATATCCCCAACAGGAAAGAGTATGCGTGAGAGGTGTTGAGGCGCAACCTCGCATAAAAAGTAAGACTGGTCTTTCTTTGGGTCAGCGCCTTTCTTTAAGAAAAATTTCTTAAACTTCTTCTCTATGCGCGCAAAATGGCCTGTTGCCACGTAATCGCACTCAAGGGCTCTTGCTTTTTTTAGCAATGCGCCGAATTTCAAATACTGGTTGCAACGCACGCACGGGTTAGGCGTCCTGCCTGAAATATACTCGCTTATAAAATCCAGGACAACGGCCTCTTCCAATGCTTTGCCGAAATTCAGGACATAATGGGGTATGCCTGTCTGTTGCGCTACTTTTTTGGCGTCTTCAATGCCCTCTATGCCGCAACAGCTCGGCCGTTTGCGGATGTCTGAGGCAAGCGGCGCCTGCCTGCCCGCCTCGCGGCGAAACCGGGGGCCGGTAGGCAGGGAAAAACACATGGTGACGCCCACAACCTCGTAGCCTGCGTCTTTTAAAAGAAGCGCGGCAACAGAAGAATCCACCCCGCCGCTCATCGCGACCATCACTTTTTTAGAAGCCTTCTTTATCTTCATAATGACTTTATGACGGAATAAGCCCTGTCCAGGATATCTTCGAGATCACTTTCTTTGACGCATAGCGGCAGAAAAAAATAGATGATATCCCCTAAAGGCCTCAATATCAAGTTCTTTTTTAAGCCTCTTTTGTAGACCTCAAGCCCGACCCTCTTTTCTGGATCAAAACCTTGCCTTGTCTTTCTATTCTTCACCAGCTCTAACGCGCCTATCAAACCGATCTTTCTTACATCACCAACGATCTTAAGCTTTTTAAAATCCTCTAAACGGTTATGAAAAAGGCGTGTCACGCCCTTGATCTTTTCCAAAACATCCTCTGCCTCAAAAATATCCAGGCTCGCCAGGGCGGCTGCACAACTCAAAGGATTGGCCGTATAGGTATGCCCGTGATAAAAGGTCTTATGCTCTTCATAATCCGCATAGAAAGCCTTATAGATATTCTCTGTAACCAAAGTCGCGCCTAAAGGCAGATAGCCGGAAGTGATGCCTTTAGAAACACAAACAAGATCCGGCTTGATCGAAACATGGTGAGCGGCGAACATCTTGCCTGTCCTGCCAAAGGCGGTGGCCACTTCATCAAGCATAAGATGCACATGGTATTGTTTAGCCAGGGCTGCGACGCGCTCAAGATAATCTTTCCTGTAAATGATCATGCCTCCCACCGCCATGACAAGCGGCTCAAGCAGGATGCCCGCGATTTCCTGTGACCTTTGCTTCAAAAGATTCTCCAAAGGCTTCAAACAATCTAAACGACATGCCTCCCCGCTCTTGTTCATCGGACAGCGATAACAATAAGGAGAAGGCACCTTGTAGGCGTCAAAAAAGAGCGGCGAAAAGACCTCATTGAAGACGCTCAAGCCACTGACGCTCATGGCCCCCACAGTATCGCCGTGATAACCCTTGTCCAGCGAGACAAATTTCCTCTTTTCTTTCTGACCTATATTCTGCCAATATTGAAAAGATATCTTGAGCGCCACCTCGACAGCTGTTGAACCATTATCGGAGAAAAAAACTTTTGTCAGGCCTTGAGAAGCTATCGACACAAGTTTTTCAGCCAAAAGGATAGCCGGCCTATGAGTAAAGCCGGCAAAAAGCACATGTTCTAAAGAATCCAGCTGCTTCTTTACAGCTTTAATGATCTTGGGATGGTTATGGCCATGGACATTACACCACCAGCTTGAGATCGTATCGTAATAAAAGCGGCCTTGCGCGTCATAAAGCTTGATCCCCTGCCCCCTCTCGATCAGGATCGGCGGGAGCATCTGACAATCTTTCATTTGCGTAAAAGGATGCCAGATGTATTTGAGATCTCGAGCGATCCAATTGCTCATGTCAGGCCCTCACATATCTTTTTCGCGATCGGGACAAAATTCCTATACAGTTCATCCTGAGTCCTGGCTTTAGGCATAACGCCTAAAACACGCGCTCCGGAAAAAACCTTGATAACACGCGGATTGTCCTGCAATATCCTTGCGTCGCATTTTACCAAATTATTAAACACAACCCCCACCACCCTCATCTTTCTTTGCCGTAATGCCTCAAGAGACAACAGGGTATGGTTGATAACCCCCAGTTTGTTCTCGGCGACCAATAAGACAGGAAGTTTGAGATCCTGCGCGATATCGATCAAGAAATGTTTTTGATCGTAGGGCACCAAAAGGCCTCCCGTGCCCTCGACGATCACGCGATCAAACGACGAGGCCAGCGCTCGAAAAGAGCTCTTGATCCTGGAAGCCTTTATCGTTTTATGCTCAACGCGCGATGCCAGGTGCGCAGACGCGGGAAACGCAAATGCATAAGGCATGACGGCATGACGATAATCCCGGATATCTGCCCTGCTTTTCCCCATCATCTTCAAGTGGAAATCTATATCGCATGAATGATTCGCGCGCACGCCGGTCTGGGCCCATTTTTGAGTTATGGTCTTCAGGCCCATGCCTGCCCAATACTTAGCCAGGCACCCCGCCACGACTGTCTTCCCGACTCCGGTATCCGTTCCTGCGACAAAAATGGATCTCATGGCTTATGGCAATGACAAAAGAACACTTGATGGGTCGCCTGTATTCGACCGAACTTTTCCTGATAGACTTTTTCCAGATCTTTAAAACACTTGGGCCCCAGGAATTCATTCCCATGCCCGCTTGTGCCTGTATGTTTGATCTTTTCCAGAAGATCTCTTAGGGAATCGAATTTCTCACAATATCTTATTTCATCAATCGCCACATCCTTAAAATCTTTTTCTAACAGGCTATTGAGCTTCTCTTGAGAATCAAATTGCGCCGCCGCAAGGCGCGTATCCGGGAAAGCCGTCTTGAAAACTTCGCTCAACTCCCAGAAGGTCTTGGGACCGAAAACCGTGAAAGAAAGCATACCGCCTGATTTCAGTTTATCCCTATATTTCAGAAGGGCCTTTTGAAGATCCTCAAACCACTGAAAACAGGCATTGGATGTAATAAGATCATACGCGGATCCGGATAAAGCCTTTTCAGCATCAGCGACGATGAAAGCAATTTTCGCGTCTTTGAGCCTGGCTTTCGCGACCTTGACCATCTCACAAGAGATATCAACGGCTTTTAAAGACGCGCAGGGAAAACGCTCTCTTAATAACCGGGTATAGATACCTGTCCCGCAGCCAATCTCTAAAATATTGCAGAACCCGTTTTCCGGGATGCGGCTGACGAGTTCGCGCGCGGCCTGTTTCTGAATATCAGCATACTTGTCATAGGTGCGGGCTGCTTTTGAAAAATTCCTGATGACAGCCTGTTTATCAATCAGCGATTTTTTCATGGAATTCTCTATTAAAAAATGGCATATGGCCTGCCTGTTCCAGCGGAACAAATCGCGCTGAAAGAGAACCTGCCACAAGGGTCTCGACTTCCTTAAACGGCGCTATTTTGTCTTTGGTGCCGTGAAAAACGGCAACCGACTTTACCAGACTCAAATCCCCGGGCTCGACGCAAACAGAGGCAAGATAATCCAAACCCTCGAGAAGATCCTTCAGCCGCATCTCTGAAATATACTCCTTCAAAAGATTCTTCCTAAACCACGACTGGCCTTCGTCTTCTTCATTGAACCAATCGCCGTAGAATCTGTTCAAAAAGGCCGCTTTATTCTTTATAATTCTCTCCCGGACCCCCTGAAGCTCCTGAAGAGAATAGCTTTTCCTTATGCTGACCAAAAAGAGTTCATCAACCTCATCGAGATGCTTCTTGGCGAATTCTAAGGCCAAAAATCCGCCCAGGGAATATCCAAGAATAGAAATCTTCTTCAACTTGTTTTTCTCCAATGCATCGCTTAAACTTTGTGTAAAACTTTTTGCGCAGATCTGTTGAGGAAATAAATAATTATACTTGAGCTCGAGGGCCGCAAAGATCCTCGGATCTGCCGCCCAGCCGGGGATCAAAAGAAGGGTCCTGGAATACCCTTTATCCACCAAATTAAATTCCGATTGACAGGATATCATCGGCAAGTTTCTCTAAAATGTCTTTTTTATGGTGCAGGGTCAGCGAAAATCTCAGGCGGGCCTCGCCCGTCGGCACGGTCGGAGGCCTGATCGGCAAAACCCAATAGCCTTTTTTCTGAAGAGCCTCTGCGGCTTGAACGGTTTTAAAATTATCCCCTGTAACCACAGAGACGATCTGCGAAACCCCTTTAGCCTTTACCTTATTTTTCTTCAAAGCCAGCCTAAAGTCTGAAACAAGGCTTAAAAGCTCCTGGCGGCGGCCCGGCTCTTTTTGGATCACGTCCAACGCCGCCAAATTAATCGCGATGACGGCCGGAGGCAAGGCTGTCGAATAGATAAAACTGCGGCAGGTGTTAATAAGATATGATATTACATCTTTTGACGCGGCCAGATAGGCTCCGAACCCTCCCAAAGCCTTGCTGAACGTCCCCATAACGAACTCAACGTCATCTTCAAGCCCCTCCCTCTCCACAATACCGGAGCCTCTTAAGCCAAAGATCCCAGTGGCGTGGGCCTCATCGACCATGAGGCTACACTCATATTTTTCTTTCAGGCGCACGAGCTCCCGCAAAGGCGCTTCATCGCCATCCATACTAAAAACAGTCTCTGTAACGATCAAACACTTTTTAAATTCTTTGCGATGGGCTTGGAGCAAAGACTCACAATGCGCGGCGTCATTATGCCGAAAGCGGAAAAGTTTCGCGCCGGACAAAAGGATTCCGTCGATAATGCTGGCATGCGAGAAACGATCGGCAAAGATGGCATCGCCTTTGGCATAAAGAGCGCTGATAATACCTGTATTGGCCTGATAGCCGGAGTTAAAGACCAGCGCCGCTTCTTTCTTTTTAAAAGAAGCTATTCTCTCTTCGAGTTCGTGATGAAGCGCTAAATCCCCCGTCATCAGGCGCGAAGCCGTGCTGCTCGACCCAAAATGCTCTAGTGCCCTGATCCCTGCTCCTTTAAGAAGAGGATGCTCGCTAAGCGCCAGATAATCGTTGGAAGAAAAATCCCAATACTCTTTTTCTTTTATGACGATCCGCCCACAGATCCTCGAAGAAATGGGCTTGAGGCTTCTCAAAGAACTTTCTTCTTCTCTCTTTTTTAATAAGGCCTTTAGTTCTTCCATAGCTTCTCAACTTCCCTGACTAACTTCCAATCCTCCTACGGCGTCCTGCCCTTGATCGTCAGGTATCCTCCGATCAGCATGCCATTCGCGCCGGCCATAAAAGCCAGGGCCTGAAAATCTTTTAAGACAGACTCGCGGCCCGCGGCAACCTTAATGATCTTATCTTTCAAAATGATCCGAAAGATCGCCAGTGTCCTGATCGCCTCGACGCCGGATAAAGGTTTCTGTTTTTCCATGCCGGTCCATTTGATGGCGACCAGGATATTGACGGGCACAGAATCTACGCCGAGCTTTTTGA
>JBBTLH010000065.1:0-10483 GCA_038068755.1 Candidatus Omnitrophota bacterium | reverse complement strand
GCTGCTATGCTTGCGGTTAAAATAGCAGGCTGGCAATTCTCTGTTTTGGTAAGTTCCTCAAAAGGCCCCTGGAAACAGAGGTGACTTAAAGAAAAACCAAGCGCCTTATCCGCCTCGTCAAAGACCTGTTGAGCCTGAGGAGAATTTTCGTACAGATCTTTCCCCATCCCGACGTATTGCGCGCCCTGACCGGGAAAAATATATGCAAGTTTCATAAATTTCGGTTTTCGGTGTTCGCGATAACCTAGTTTTAAGATTTCTGCCACTGGATGACGCAAGAGCCCCAAACAAGCCCCGCGCCAAAAGCGTCAAGGACGACTATGCCGCCTTCTTTAATCCTGCCTGTATCATAAGCTTCACAAAGTGCGACGGCTGTTGAAGCAGAAGACATATTTCCATAGCTTGAGACATTGAAATAGATCTTTTCTGCAGGCAGGCGCATCTTGCGGGCAACGGCATCAAGGATTCTTTTGTTCGCCTGATGTGGTATGAAACAATCAATATCGTCAACGGTAAATTTGCATTCTTTTAAGACCTTACAGGCGGCGTCAGACATGATCTTTACCGCCAGTTTAAATACCTCGTTACCTCTCATCTTTATAAAATGAAGTTTATTAGCCAATGTCTCTTTGCTTGCCGGGTTTCTGCTGCCGCCTCCGGGCATCATCAAAAGCTCAGCCAGCGATCCGTCGCTGCCCAAATAACTGCCGAGTATGCCGCCGTTAGCAACAGGAGCCAAAACCGCTGCCCCTGCTCCGTCACCGAATAAAACACACGTATTCCTATCCTCCCAATCGGTCACGCTGGATAGCTTTTCTGCGCCTATCACAAGGGCATTCTTATAGACGCCTCCGGCTAAGAATTGCTTGGCCGTGACTATTCCATATATAAAACCGGCGCACGCGGCGCTCACGTCAAAACAGGCGGCGTTTTTTGCCCCCAACAAATTCTGGACTAAACAGGAAGTAGCCGGAAAAGGCATGTCAGGTGTGACCGTGGCAACAATGATCAATTCCAGATCCTCAGGTTTCACCTTGGCGTTTTTCAGGGCCTCTTTGGCGGCATTAAAAGCGAGAATACTGGTGGATTCACTGGAGGCGGCGATACGGCGTTCTTTAATGCCCGTGCGAGTGGTTATCCACTCATCGCTCGTATCAACCATGCCCTCTAAGTCCTTATTTGTCAGTATCTTTTTTGGTAGATAACTACCGAGTCCGATTATACCGATTTTATTTTTTCTTCTATTCATATATCTAGGTTTTTATTAATACCTTTCTGGTGCGCTCTAAAATATTTTGGTTAATATTACGCTCTACTTCTTTCTTGGCAAAGCGTATGGCATTCATGACAGCCTTAGCAGAAGAACGGCCGTGGCCGATGATCACTACACCGTCTACGCCTAAAAGCGGCGCGCCGCCATATTCGGAATAATCTATCTTTTTCTTGAAATTACGAAAACTCTGTTTAGCGAGAAGGAACCCCAATTTACCCCATATTGTGGACATGAGCTCCTGCTTTAAAAAAAATGTGATCGTCTCAGCCATGCTCTCTGATACTTTTAAGGCCACGTTACCTACAAAACCATCACAGACGATAATGTCGCAACGGCCTGAAAATATATCCTTGCCTTCAACATTGCCGATAAAATTGATATGGCTTTGTTCAAGGAGCTGATAAGTCTCTTTGACGAATTCCGTGCCCTTTGACTCTTCCTCTCCGACGTTCAAAAGGCCGACACTCGGATTTTTCTTACCCAGGATATGTTCAAAATAGGCGCTTCCCATAATGCCGTATTGTACGAGGTGTAACGGCTTGGGGTCAATATTAGCGCCCGCGTCAATGATAAGCGAAACACCTTTAAGATTTGGCATCACTATGGCAATGCCCGGACGTTCAATGGTTTCAAGCAAACCAAGCTTAAGCGTTGCCGCGCACACAACGCCGCCGGTATTGCCGGCGCTAAAAAAGGCATCCGCCTTGCCGTCTTTAAGCAAGTGGATGCCTATATTGATAGATGAATTCCTCTTTTTGCGTATGGCCACAGCTGGAGCCTCATTCATCTCAACAACTTCATCAGCATGAACGACCTCAATCTTTGATGTGTCATATTTATAGCGGCTCAGCTCGCGGGTGACAACATCATGCTGCCCGACTAAGAAAACGTACACGTCAGATTTGTTTATGGCGGAGATAGCTCCCTCTACAACCGCTTTCGGCGCATAATCCCCGCCCATCGCATCAACAACGACTCTCACCATGTTTTACTTCCTGCCCTTTTTCTTGCGTTCTTCTTTCTTGGCCTTCTTGACTTCAAAATCCAGTATGAGCCTACCGTTATAAAAACCACAAACCCCGCATATCTTATGCGACATTTTAGGAGATTTGCACTGCGGACACTCCATAAGTTTAGCTACAGCTACCTTCCAGTGCGTCCGTCTTCTTCTACCCCTGCCTTTTGAATGTCTGCGTCTTGGATTTGGCATTTCTTTAACCTCCGATTTGGATCATTAACGTTTATAGTACACTGCACTTACATTTATTCTCATTCAGATCCACGCCGCAGCGTATGCATAGGCCCTTGCAATCGAGTTTACACAAGATCTTCTGCGGATAAATCAATATCAATTCTTCGCGGATATTGCCATCCACCGGAAATATCTTTCTGCCGGGATCCAGCGGGTAGATCATTTTTAGCGTTTTGTCCAACGGTGACAAAAATTCTTTAAAACATCTGGCGCACGTCAACGTCGTCTTCGCCTTCAAGACTACTCTCACGCCTACTACGCCGCTCTCTTTCCTGGCATAAGCCCTGACTGCTAAAGGGCCAACGTAGCTTATGCCCGGAGCATCAAGATCAAAAATCTTCGGATCCCACTCCTCAAAGAGCTCTATCTCCCGGTCTTCCGAGAGCCGTGCCACATCTATTTTCATGCTATTTGATGCCGAGCTTCTTCTTAAGTGCCGACTCCACGCAAGACGGCAGAAAATATGAGATATCAGCGCCCAACGTGGCCGCTTCCTTAAGTAATTTTGAAGAAACATAGCTGTAAGATTCGGAAGGCATAAGAAAAACAGTCTCTACGGAATCGTCAAATTTCCTATTGGTCAACGCCATCTGAAACTCATACTCAAAATCAGAAAGCATCCGAAGGCCCCGGATTACAATATTGACTTTGTTTTTACGCGCAAAATCTACAACCAGGCCTTTGAAACTCACCACAGTCACGCCGTCTATATCCGCCAGAGACTCTTTCAGCAAACGAACCCTCTCTTCAACCGTGAACATGGGGGCCTTCTCGGGATTAGGCGCAACAGCAATGATGACCTCGGAAAAAAGTTTAACGGCGCGCTTAATTACATCAATATGGCCGTTGGTCACGGGGTCAAAAGTTCCCGGGTATATGGCTTTTTGGCACATTAACTTTGCCTTCTAAAGTATGATACCTTTATCTTTCCGTACTCCGCCTGCTTATAAAGCTCAAACGCAGCCACTCCAGATTTGAGATCAATCTCATCCGTGGCTGCGTGCTCCACAACAAGAAAACCATGAGTTGTTAATATATCACCCAGTAATGGGGTTTTCAAGAGTTTTTTTGCAAGGCCTTTGTGATACGGAGGATCAGCGAAAATAACATCAAACTTGCGTTTCTTTTTGGCAGCTATAGCTATAGCGCGAAAGGCATCCTGTCGGTAGATCTCAACATTCCGGCAAGACCGAAGTATCAGCCCAAAGCCTTCCAAGTTATTTTTTATCAATAAATTGCACTTCCGCTCAATATCCACAAATACGATGTTATCTGCCCCGCGCGATAGCGCCTCTATCCCAAAAGCTCCGCTGCCGGCAAACAGATCCAGCACAACCCTGCCATTGAAGGCTTGGCCCAGGGTATCAAATATAGCCTGCCTGACCTTATCCTGCGTAGGACGGATGTGCTCAGGGAAACCTATTTTTCTGCCCTTATACTTGCCCGCGATGATCCTCATATTTTAGTGATCTCGGCCGCGCCGGCTATGGCTTATTTGAAATTGTAATGCTTGCGGACCGGTTTCTTGATATCCCACGTACAGGACAGGCCTTAAGGAATTTAACTTAAAAGTCTCAATTAAACAATTCTTTTATTTTTCTTCGGGTGAAGTAAAAAGTTATTGAGCCGACTATTAAAAATGTTATGAGTAAAGAAATTGTGCAGGCAACTGTACTTCCCCTCAGGAGCGTATTGGATTCTAGAGCTGAATACATTAAACCAACAGGCAAAATTATTATCCAAACGAACCATAACAAAAATATTCTTGCCCAGTTATATTGCCTCAATATCCCAATGCCTAAAGGAACAAAAATCACTGTTAAAATTATCCCCCATGGAAAAAAGGCATATAACCAAAATTTGTCGGCATCCATATCAATTCTAGCGCTTTGCCACTCCTTTAATTTGTTTGCCCAATATAAAAAAGATGGCATCAAGAGCAATATCCCAAACACTATAACTCCGATGGCTCTCCTCTTCATGATCTCCCTGTTTCTCAATCAAAGCTGAAACTGTCAAAGCTGAAACTGTTTCCATATTGTTCGGGACAGTGGGGCTTCACGCTTTTCTATTTGCTATTTTCATCAACGAATTTCTTTATTTCCGCTATATTATCCATGATCAGCTTTGCCTTTGTCATGCCAAAGGAAAAAGGATATTTATCCTCTTCATCCCTCTTTAAGATAAGAATTGGTTTGCCCTTAAACTCCCCCCGCTCAACAATACAACCCTTCTTTTCGTTTTCCACAGCTCTCTCCTTTTGTTGTGATACTGATTAGCTATTTAGGGATACATCCCATTTTCACACGGCCATTTTATTTAGGGACACATCCTATTTTCACACGGCCATATTCAAGCGTGATGATTTTTTAAAAATAGGATGTGCGTCCCTATTTTTCCTAAATGTGATTGCGCATATTTTCTAATATTTCTAAAACCTTTTTATAGGCACACACTCTTTCTTCGCTTAACAAGCGAAAATTCAACGCAATTTGATAAATTTCTCCAGATTTTAAACTAATTCTTATATAAGACATTTTAAATATTCTATTGACCTTAATTCCTTCTATATCTGAAAAAGGTATCGATTTAAATTTTAACTTACTGTACGAAAAAAGAAAAAATCTTGCAAAGACTATTCGTTTATTTGTCAGATATATTACTTTAAAATACCAATCTTCGAATGAAAGTGTCTTTGGCGGATAAAATGAAAAATCAATATACACAGCAAGTTGTTCATCATTTTCAAATTGCACAACATCAGGGCTCAATAATTTTTGTGTGAAAAAATTTTTTATTACACCAACCCTCCTATTTTGAATAGGCCGTATTTCCCAATTATTAAGATTATTAAAATTTTTGTTAGCATAAGGCTTAATAGCCCGAGTTAAAGCAAATACAAAAAGAAAAATTGAAAAAATCGCAATAATCAACATTATTGATTCCATCAGGTCTCTCCTTTATAGTGAATTTTGAAGCCGTTCATAAATAATCTATTCTATCACGGAGCGGCGTAAATTTGTTTTTCGCTCAAAAAAGTCGGTTTTAACCAAACCATCCATGTTGGTGGCGATGTAGGCTTCTGTCCAAGCAGACAATAAGAAATTTTCTGGCAAACGTCTGCGAGGAATTACGTCGAGTTCGTTACGAACCGACCGAGAATAATTCAGGTTCCTTTCGTTTCCTTGCGAGGAAGATGTGAGTGGGACGAACGAGACGTAAGCCGATGCAGACGGCAGAAAATTTCGTCTGCGGACAGAAGACTACATTGCCGCTTACCTTCTGTAAAGCCTGTCATCTTATCCACGCGATCTTCACTTCGTGCTCTATTGCCTTAAACTCCTTATCGCCTGTTAAAACCTCGGCCTTACGGAGCTTCGCCAGCGCCGCGGCAAAACAATCAGCATAAGACATTTTATAGCCGGCTTTCAGGCGGCCCGCTTCCCGAGCCAGTAATATATCCACATCTACAATTTCAATAGGCAGGGTTTTTATGAGATTTTCGATCTCGCTGACCTTCTTTGCGCCACACTCGCGCAGCACAATATAATAAACCTCGCCATAGTTGACAGATACCATCAAGAGAGGGCTATCTTTTTGGGCCGCCTCAACAAAGGCCGCCTCAATCTTCTCAAACCCCGCCTCTTTTTCCAAAAAAACCAATAGGCCGTGAGCATCAAGTATTCTTATCATTGTCAGGCCTCTCTTTCCCTATCCCTGCGGCGTTCCTCAATCAGCGCCTTTGACAATCTCCCTTTTGTGCCTAAAACACCAGCCATCTTTTCAAAATATCCCGGCGTTACAGCCCTCAAAACAAGCGTATCATCTTTTTCTTCAATGAAAAGCCTGGTTCCTTTTTTAATGTGCAGCCTTTTACGGATCTTAGAAGGAATGACTATTTGGCCTTTTGTCGTAACAGTAGTCGTTGTCATTTTATTCATCCTCCTTTCAAAAAAAGTATAACATTATACTAATAGTAAGTCAACTATTAAATGTCTTACTTTAAAGAATTTGGAAGGTTCTATTTTTATAGGTTGGTGGCAATGTAGGCTTCTGTCCAAGCAGACAATAAGAAATTTTCTGCCAAATGTTGGCAAGGGATTACGGCGAGGGTGTAGCGACAATCTTTTATGGAGCGTAACACCCTTGACGTAAGCCGCAGCCAACGGCAGAAAATTTCGTCTGCGGACAGAAGCCTGCCTTGCCACTTACCCTACCATAATAAACCGCTCAAACCCAGGAAATCTCTTATACAACTGCTTCTTGATCTCGGCATTCTGCCGTTTTTCCAATTTCGGATCGTTGTTTAAAAGCTTCATTGCCTCCTCGCGGCTGGACTTCAAAAGATGGAACTGCTTTAATGGGTCAGCTATTTTTAATTCAGTCAAGCCGTGCTGGCGCTCGCCGAAAAACTCGCCCGGTCCGCGGATCTTTAAGTCCTCTTCTGCTATCTGAAAACCGTCCGAGCAAGACTGCAAAACGCCGACTCTTGATTGAGCCTGTTCGGTCTTAGGCTCAGCCACGAGAAGGCAATAGGATTCAAATTGCCCGCGGCCGATACGGCCCCTCATCTGATGCAGTTGGGACAGGCCGAATCTCTCGGCATGCTCTATCAACATCACGGTTGCATTGGGCACATCAATACCTACTTCCAGGATGGTCGTGGCCACAAGCATATCAAGCTCGCCATCCCTGAATTTTTCCATAGCCCTATCCTGCTCTTCTCTTTTAAGTTTGCCGTGGACCAATCCGACTTTAAATTCCTTAAAAATATCCTGACTAAACTCCTTATACATCCTTTTAGCAGAAGCCAGCATAAGCGCAGGGCTCTCTTCTATCAAAGGATAAACAATATAAGCCTGCCGTCCGGCTTTTACCTGAGACCTTAAGGATTCATAAGCCTCGTGCCGGCGCCCCAGGTCATAAAGAAGTGTCTGGATCTTTTTCCTTCCTTGCGGCAACTCGCGTATGGTAGAGATATCCAGATCTCCGAAAAGAGTCATGGATAAAGTCCTGGGTATGGGTGTCGCGGTCATTATAAGCACATCCGGATTGATGCCTTTCTGCGGCAAGAGCGCTCTTTGAGAAACCCCGAACTTATGCTGTTCATCCATGATGATAAGCCCAAGCTTTTTAAACACTACACCCTCCTGGATCAACGCGTGCGTGCCGACAACAATATCTATCAGCCCTTCCTTGACGTCTTTTAATATCTTATGCCTTTCCTTATCCTTCAGGCTGCTTGTGAGCAGGCCGATCTTTATATTTTTTTTAGGGCTTGAGTCCTGGGCATTAGCGGTAAAATTGATAATCTGCGATTTTAAATTTGTATAATGCTGGTTAGCAAGTATCTCAGTCGGAGCCATAAAAGCAGCCTGTGAGGCGTTACTAACAGCCACAAGAGCCGCTATCGTGGCAACGATTGTCTTTCCTGAACCTACGTCGCCCTGTAACAACCTTTGCATTGGGCGCGGTGCCTGCATATCACCTTTTATCTGGGCTAAAACCTCCGCCTGAGACCGGGTCAAGGCAAAAGGAAGGCTTTGGATAAATCGGTTCAGGAGTTCTTCGTTGATCTTAAAAGCAATACCCTTTTTCTCTTTGCGTTTTAGCTTACGCAAGATTAGAGGTATCTGATAAATAAAAAACTCTTCAAAAGAGAGCCTCTGGTAAGCCTGAAGCCTGGACTCCTCGCTTTCAGGAAAGTGTATGTTGCGCAGGCTCTTTGCGATATTGATGAGGTTATGGCGCGAGCGGATATCAAAAGGAAGTATCTCACTGACGGAAGACAAATATTTATCCAGAATAGACGCGATCATCTTCCTTAGGCCGCGCTGTGAAAAACCGCGAGGCAAAGGATATACGGGTATTATCTTGCCTAACCCATCGCCTTCATCGCCCTCCTCAATAAATTCAAATTCGGGATTAGACAACTGTATCCTGTCTTTATATAATTCAACCTTGCCGTATAAAATGTATTTTTTGCCGGGTTTAAAATAATTTTTTAAATAAGGCTGATTAAACCAAACTGCGAAAATACGGCCTGTCTCATCGCGGCAAGAGATCTCAAAGAGATTAAAACCGCCCTTTCTAAAACTACGCCGGGTGTTGACAGATAAAACTTCAACTTTTACGGTTGCGACACTGCCGATCTCAATCTGCGCTATAGCAGTAAAGTGAGTTCGGTCCTGATAACGGCGCGGAAAATAATAAAAAGCGTCTTCAACATTGCGGATGCCGGCATCGGCAAGCAACTTCGCTCTTTTAGGGCCTATCCCTTTAAGGTATTGTATTGACGCTGCAAGGGGTGAGTTCATTTCAAATCGTCACGGCAGGCAATCAGTGCCTGAGCAAGAAATACGATTGCCGTCAGAATCAAATGTATAGGTGGCATTATTTGAAGCGGTGCCGCTGAAAACAGTAATGTTAAACGATGGTGGCAAGCCCGAGATATTATTGACGCAAAAATTACTGAAATAGCCGTCAGAAACTTTTATAGCCAACTGACTGTTCGTATCAACGGTGCTTGTAGTTGTTGTATAAAAACCCTGGGTCAACAAAAAGTTCTTCTCAGCATAGGCGATGGTCCTTGCCTGAGCTAGCGCAGAGATATACTCGTTCCTTTTTTTACTTTTTGAATAATCCACCATAGCCATAGATACAAGAGCAGTCAGGATAATTATAGTTACAATGACCTCTATTAAAGTAAACCCTGTTTGGATAAAAGCTCTCTTTATAGTCATTGAATTAATCTTTAATATGGCGGCGTGACAACTAAAGTGCCGTTAGCCAAATAGACGGTGAGATTTTTTGCTGCGTCTCCTTTTCGTATGGCGAACAGCTTTATAATATTGCCTGCATTGTTAAATGAATAAATAAAATAACAAGTTGGTGGCGAATTCGGATCACTCATGCCGAGCTTACCCCACTGGCCGTTGATATCTGACCAGGCAGCAGGCTCTTCTTCAGCAACTCTTCTCTGATATCCCACATAAGCAGTTAAAAGAACCTGTTTTGCCTCTGCACCCCTGCTTCGCTCAATGATCTTTGAATACTGAACACCGGCAATAGACGCAAGTATACTCAAAACTATGACAACGACTATCATTTCAATTAAAGTAAACCCTTTGCGGATGTTCATGTTTTTATTCTATTATAAAAAACTGTGTAATTCAACAACTAAATACGGCCTGTTGGGCGCGCTACAATAAAAAACCCCACGGTTTAGCGTGAGGTTTTTTAATTTAAGAGGCGCCGTTCTACTCTCCCGGGCCCTTGCGAGCCGAGTACCATTGACCTCGAGGAGCTTAACTACCGTATTCGGAATGGGAACGGGTGTTTCCTCCCCAGTATAGGCACCTCAAAATTTGCGTAGCAAATTTTGATTCCGAGACCACCTCAATGTCCTTATTTACGTCGAGGAATCTCAGATTATTTCAAAAAATATTAACAATTTCTGTAAAGTTTTTTTGGAAAAGTAAGCCGATGAATCTCTCTTTAAGCCAATCTCTCTTTAAAAATTTTAAAGACAAATTAGCGGTCAAGCCGATTGACAATTAGTATCCTTTAAGCTGAAACCCTTACGGGTCTTACACTTAGGACCTATCAACCCGGTAGTCTTCCGGGTGTCTATTCCGCCACATTGCTATGGCGGAGGGAAGTCTATTCTTAAGGCGAGCTTGGCGCTTATATGCCTTCAGCGCTTATCCCTTCCGAACATGGCTACCCAGCCTTTGCCCTTGGCAGGACAGCTGGAACACCAGAGGTTCGTTTGTCCTGGTCCTCTCGTACTAAGGACAACTCCCTTCAAACTTCCTTGCGCCCACACTGGATAGAGACCGAACTGTCTCACGACGTTCTGAACCCAACTCACGTACCCTTTTAACCGGCGAACAGCCGGACCCTTGGGACCTCCTGCAGCCCCAGGATAGGACGAGTCGACATCGAGGTGCCAAACG
>JBBTLH010000064.1:0-7931 GCA_038068755.1 Candidatus Omnitrophota bacterium | reverse complement strand
GAGGATATCAGCAAGCTTCTCGATCCTTGGGTCACTCATATTACCTCCTGGTGGCAACGCCGGGCTTTTTTTTCATGGAAAGACTTATGCGCTTTAATTCCGCGTCAACGTCAACCACAGTGACCTTGACCACATCTCCGACTTTAACAAATTCATTAGGGTCTTTTACATAGGTATCGGCTATCTGAGAGATGTGCACGAGGCCATCCTGATGCACGCCTATATCTACAAACGCGCCAAAATTAGCGACGTTCGTCACAGTCCCTTCCAATTTCATGCCCGGCTTCAGGTCTTTTATTTCTTTTACCGCCTCGTTGAATTTCGCGTATTTGAATTTTTCTCTTGGGTCGCGCGTCTGCTTCTTTAATTCGTTAACAATATCCTGCACGGTAAACGCGCCTGTCTTATCGTCAACGTAATCAGCTGCTCTTATGCCTGATAGCCGCTCAGGGTGTTTGATAACGCCTTCCAGCGTCAGATCCAGATCTTTGCACATCCTTTCAACGATATCGTAACTCTCCGGATGGATAGCGGTATTGTCCAGCGGATCAGCCGCGTTGCGTATCCGCAGAAATCCCGCGGCCTGTTCAAAAGTCTTATTCCCAAAAGCGGGTATCTTTAAAAGCTCATCCCTTGCCTTAAATGCGCCGCGTTCATTTCTATACCCCACAATTTCTCTTGATATCCTCGCGTTGATCCCGGAGACATAGGATAGCAGCTCTACCGAAGCGAGGTTTAAGTCCACGCCAACGAAATTAACGCAGCTCTCTACGACTTCTTCTAATTTTACTTTGAGTTTCTTCTGGTCCACATCATGCTGGTATTGCCCGACGCCAATTGATTTCGCGTCAATTTTCACGAGTTCTGCCAAAGGGTCCTGCAGGCGGCGCGCGATACTTATAGAGCCGCGCACTGTCGCGTCTTTATCAGGGAATTCTTCGGCAGCCAGCGGACTTGCCGAATAAATAGATGCCCCAGACTCATTTACCACTACGCTTATAGGCAGCGGCTCTAATTCCCCTATCAGCGCTTTCAAGACTGCGGATATAAAACTTTCTGCTTCACGGGATGCCGTGCCATTACCTATCGCGATAAGTTCTATTTTGTGTTTCTTACACATACTCGCGATGATCCGCGCCGCGTCCTCTTTGTTATTCTGGGGAGCGTTGGGGTAAATAGTGTTATATTCTAAAAACTTTCCTGTCTCGTCAAGCGCTACTACCTTGCAGCCTGTGACGAAACCCGGGTCAACGCCTAAAACCGGCTTCATACCAGCCGGCGCGGACAATAAGAGCTGGCGCAAATTAGTCTCAAAAGCCCTGATAGCCACATTGTCAGCCGTTTCTTTACAAGTGACGCGGACATCCGCTGTTATGGAAACCCGCATAAGGCGTTCATAGGCATCTTCCAGCATGATCTTATAAAAATCGGCTACGGGCCCGGCTGCCACATGGATCTCCCGCTCTGAGAGAAAGCGCAGGATAGGATCACGGTCAACAACCAGCTGCATCGCCAAAACACCCTCATTCTCGCCGCGCAAGATAGCCAATAGATTATGCGACTGGATCTCTTTGGCCCTTGCCTGAAAATTATAATACATCTCAAATTTCGTCTTCTTGCCTTCAAAACCGACTTTAGCCCTTGATCGAAAGATACCATTCTCAAAAAAGTATCTGCGGATAAAATCCCTGTATTCGCTCTTTTCGGAGACTTCCTCGGCCAATATGTCAGCGGCGCCGCTCAGCGCTTCCTTTTCGTCAAAAACTGCCTTTTCTAAACAAACATATTTTTTGGCCAACGCTGCCAGATCGCAGGATGCGTCGCTCATGCTCTTTATCTCATCAGCCAAACCCTGCAACCCTTTTTCCCGGGCCTGTGTGGCGCGCGTGCGCCTCTTGGGTTTAAAAGGAAGATAGAGGTCTTCAAGCTCAACATTAGAGATACAGTTCTCTATTCTCTCTTTTAGTTCAGGGGTAAGCTTACCCTGCTCCTCAATAGTCTTTAAAACTGTCTCTTTGCGCTCTTCCAAGTGCACGAGGTAACTGAAACGCTCGGAAAAAGCGCGCAGTTTGACTTCATCGCTGTTACCGGTCACATCCTTGCGGTAACGCGCCATAAAAGGAATAGTCGCCTTTTCGTGGAGCAACTGCAGGATATTTCTTGTATGTGTTGCAGAAAGACTGAACTCTTGCTGCAGTACCTTGGGAATGTCTATCATATTTTTAAAATTGTACCTGGGGTCCTGTCTTGATTCGTCTTGCGCAGGCACGCTCGTCTCGCCCAGCGTGCTCGCCTTCGCTCTGTTTTCGGCCTCGCTCCCCAGCTATGACTTTATATAAAGTCATAGCTGGGACCATGCCCGCTCGGCCTCAAAACGGCCTGCACAATCCGAACCAAGCCACCCCCCACCTAAATTTTGCAGTGGACTGTGGACGGATTCTATTGTCCTCTCTTGATCACCGTAACGCGAGTGTCTAAGGTATTACCTGAGCGGGGCTTGACGATATAGACATTTCCGTCCGCGCCCTGAAAATACATATCAATGCCTGAAATAGCTACCAACTTCCCATAACTTGCAGGTACCAATGGCTCCATGGCCGATTCCTCAAAAGCTCCTGAGTTTTTTGAAGAGCCGAATTGGGCCAATAGCTCAGGCACAGAAACTATGTTTGCTATCATGAAACCCAGCACAAAACCAAAAACGCAATAAAGAACCTTTTTAAATGCCATATCTCCCCCTATTCGTCAGCTGTTATTTTTTCCCGCCTTGACCGCTTCTTTATTCCTCTCTTCTTTTTCCATTTAAGTACACATTCTTTTACGGCTCGCGGCTGCCGTGTCGCGATGCGGATCTTTTTGCGCCGGTATTTCTCTTTTAATCTTGCCTTTAGCCTTTCTAATGCTGCTTCTTTATTTTGGCTCTGGGTGCGGTATTCCTGCCCCACCGCAGTCAAGCCTGTCGCAAGATGCGTGACGCGGACAGCCATATTACGCTTATTTTTATGCTGGCCGCCCGGGCCGCCGCTTTTGTAATACTCTATCTTTAACCCCTTGATATTCATGCCCTTAACTTATAACGTAACTCACGCTGCGTCAATACATATTAGGCCCTTCCCCTATGTGGTATTGGGGAAGGCCTATCCTTTCTGGATTAGGTAGACTGTCTAACTTTCGCTTGACATTACACTTCACTTGAGTAAAATATCTCCTATGGCTAAATTCTGTTTTATATGCAAAAAACATACCGTTATTGGCGGCCACATAGCCAGGCGAGGTATGGCCAGGATCAAAGGCGGCGCAGGTCGAAAGATCACAGGCCGCTCCAAACGCACGTTCAAACCTAATGTCCAAAGGATGCGTATTATAGATAACAACGGCACGGTCCACACGACTTATGTCTGCACCAAATGCCTCAAGGCAGGAAAGATCAGGAAGGCTTAATATCTTTGATCTCTAATTGGATGAGATTCTGAGAATTCCAATCGTCCCGGCCAAGGCAATACGCCAGATCTATGCGATGAGCTTCAGTTACCATCCCAAAAAAATCACTCATCCCAAACCCAATAGCCTCAAAAGTCAACTCGCCATCGCTGACCCAGAACTTTAATGAGTTTTTCCCTACAATCTGCGGTTTTGACCTAACGACTAAATTCCTTGAAACGAATATAGGCCTGCGATTAGCTTCGCCATAAGGGCTGAGTGCGTCAATATCCAGAAACAGTTTCTCACTTATCAGGGACAGTGGGATTTGGGCATCCACTTCAAGCACCGGCGAGAGGTTTTCTTTCTTGAAATTGGCGCGGGCTATCATATTCAAAAATACCTTAAATTCCGCGATATTAGCCCGGTCTATGGTCAAGCCTGCCGCGTATTTATGGCCGCCGAATTCTTTTAAAAAACTACCGCACTGGACCAAGGCTTCATATATATGGAAGTTGTGGACAGAACGCGCTGACCCTCTCCCAACACCATCCTGCAACGATATGATAATAGCCGGCCTATAAAAACGGTCTACTATCTTTGAAGCGACTATCCCTAAGACCCCTGGATGCCAGTCTTCCTTACAAAGGACTATTATAAAATCATCTTTAAAATTTACGTCGCGCTCTATCAAACCCATGGCTTCCGAAAGCACTTTCTCTTGTATCTTCTGCCTTTCCCTGTTGTGCTCGTTAAGGTATTGAGCCAAAATGTCAGCCTCCTTGGAATCCTCGCTCAAAAGCAGGTCCAAAGAAGAACTGGCAGAATCAACCCTGCCGCTCGCATTGATACGCGGAGCTAAAATAAAACTTATGGAGTGTGTTGAAACTTTATTTTTTTTAATGCCCGCTGCGGCCATCAACGATCTTAAGCCTTCTTTCTTCGTCGCGTTCAAAACGTCAAGGCCGTGTTTCACGAAAATCCTGTTTTCGCCTCTTAATGGAACGACATCCGCTACAGTGCCTAAAGCCACGAGGTCCAAGTGCTCGCGCGGGCCGCTACTACCCAGCGCCTGGGTCAGTTTATAGGCAAGGCCCACGCCGGCTAAATCTTTAAAAGGATAATGGCATGTTTTTTGTTTGGGATTCAGGATGGCAAAGGCCGGAGGAAGCGAACCTGCGGGTGGTTCGTGGTGGTCCACGATAAGACAATCTATCTTTGAACTTTTTAGTTCTTTTACTTCCTTGAAACTCGTTATCCCGCAGTCAAGAGAGATAAAGACCTTAGCGCCGAAACGCACAGCGAGTTCTACAGCTTGCCGGTTTAATCCATATCCGTCTTTTACGCGGTTAGGCACATAATGCGCCAGCTCCAGCTTCAGGCGCTTGAGTTCCGTCTCAAGTAAGACGCATGACGTCACGCCGTCAACGTCAAAATCCGTCGCGATAAATACTTTTTCTTTTCTTCTGACGGCGAGGCGTATGCGCTCAACGCATCTTGCCATACCTTCCATGGCGAATGGGTCATGCAGATCCGAGAGCTCTGACCTCAAAAAACTTAAAGCTTCTGACTTAGCGCTTATGCCGCGATTGATCAAAAGCTGGGCGAACAAACCGCTGACGTTTAAGCCGCTAGCCAGCGAATTCTTCAATTCAACATCCGGTTCCTTTATTTTCCATGTCTTCTGCATAGCTGAAATTCACATCTACTCACTTCATTTACATTCGTTCGGGTGAAGATACTCCGAGGATTTTAAGGCCGAAGGCAAGCTCGATCTTGACGGTGCCGATAAGATACAGGCGTGCCTGGGTCAAGCGGTCATCCGGGGAAAGGCATTTGTGCCTGTCATAAAAACGATGGAAAACGCCGGACAAACACTGCAGATACACCGTGAGGCCGTAAGGATCCAGTTGCTTGGCGCAAACGAAAAGGCAATAACTAAACTCAAATATCGCTTTCATAAGATCCCGCTCTTCAGGCTCTTTCAAAAGCGAAAGATCGGGCTCTTTAGTATCAAATTTCTTATCCTGTGCGCCGGCGAGAATGCTTGATATACGGGCATGGGCATATTGAATGTAATAAACGGGGTTTTCCGAAGTCTGTTTCTTGGCAAGCTCAAGGTCAAAATCAAGGTGGCTGTCAGTCTTTCTCATGAGAAAAAAGAACCTTGAGGCATCGCGTCCGACCTCGGTCAAAACCTCGCGCAGCGTCACATACTGGCCCTTGCGCGTTGACATAGGCACGGGCTGGCCTTTCCTGAACAACGTAGCCAGCTGCACTATGATGACCGAGAGATCTTGCGAATCTTTACCCAAAGCCCGCACAGCGGCCTTCATGCGAGGTATATAGCCGTGATGGTCAGGCCCCCAGAGGTTGATAAGTTTATTAAAACCTCTCCTGAATTTATCTTCGTGGTAGGCGATATCCGGGGCCAGATAGGTGTAGTCGCCATCGGACTTGCGCACCACCCTGTCCTTGTCATCTCCGAACTCCGTAGACTTAAACCAAACAGCGCCCTCGGCCTCATAGATAAAACCCTTCTTTTTAAGGTTCTCAAGAGTAGATTCTATTTTTCCGGATTTTCCCAGCTCTTTCTGGCTATACCAGACGTCAAAACGAACGCCGAAATCATCCAATTCTTTTTTGATGATATCAAGAATCCTCTGTGCGCCTTGTTCGCTGAAAAATAGCTCCTTATCAGGCACAGAAAGCTTCTCTATTTTTAAGCGCAAAGCCTTATCATCAAATAATTCCCTGGCTAGATCCGTTATATAAGTACCCTGGTAATGGTCTTCAGGAAATTCTATTTTTTCACCGCCTAGTTCCTTATAGCGCAAAAGAATAGAACTACCCAGAATATTTATCTGATTGCCTTCGTCATTGAGATAATACTCACGAGTCACGTCATAACCGGCCGCGGCCAAAACATTGGCGAGCGCGTCGCCTACGGCGGCTTGCCTGGCGTGGGCCACTGACAAAGAGCCGGTAGGATTAGCGCTCACGAACTCAAGAAGCACGCGCGCGCCGCGCCCCAGGTCAAGCTTGAGCGCTTGTTCCTGCGAATCATTGATAAGAGCGAGATAATCAAAAAATACTTTTTCTTTCAGGAAAATATTGATAAAACCGGCGCCCTTGACTTCGGCGTCTTTGATCAAAGTATCGTATCTAATCTCTGACGACAATTTCTTTAACGAAGAGACAATATCCAGCGCGATACTTTTGGGGTCTTTACGCAAGAGACGTGCCAAGCGCATGGCGACATTGCAGGAAAAGTCCCCAAACTCTTTTTCTTTGGGGACTTCCAAAGTCAGGCTATTGAGGATATCGTAAAAAGCGGGCTGCCGGGAAGTACAGCAATATGAGCTTTCAATGCTCTCTTTGAGGAGAGACAGAAGTTGTTTTTCTACTCTTTGGAACATTTACCCTTTTGGCGTCCGCCCATAGCCTGTCTAGAGCGTAATAATCGCGGACATCATTAAAAAAAATGTGGATAACTATATCGGAATAATCCAATAGTATCCACATGCCTTCTCTCTTGCCTTCTTTTGACTTCAGCACCAGGCCGTGCTCGTCAAATTTCTCTTCAATAAGCTCTGCTATGGCGGCCGCTCTTCTTTGTGAGGAAGCGCTGCATATAACAAAGTAGTCGCAGAAATTAGCCACCTTTCTCATATCAAGGATGACCAAATCATCTGCTTTCCTCTCAAGAGCCAGTTTAGCTGCCAAGAGAGCCTTTTTCTTTGTTTCTATTTTCTCTTCCCCCTTGCAGGACTTATTTATTGCCAAGGATCTTGAACATGGATGTGCCGCAGCTTACGCATTTTCCCTTAGCCGCTTTTCGTTTATTCTTCATGACCTGCTCTTTTGGATCCAGCATTTCTTTCTTTGTCTTGCACTTCATGCAATAACCTTCCATATTTCCTCCTTGATTTTGTATATTACAGGTTTCTTTTCTTCAAATTCCGAAAACACATGCATCCTTTTTACCACAACTCTTTATCACTGTCAAATTCATTTTAAAAAGGCATCACGAAAAATTGCTTATCATATCCTTAATTTTTTCCTCAGCGCCGCGGTTCTGGGGCCCCACAACGGCAAATTGCAACCTATCCAACCTTAATATCTCGCGGCATAGCCGCTGTATGTCTCCTGAGGTGACGCGTTCAATATGGCCTCGCATCTCTGACTTAGTCTGCATGAACCCCAAATTCATCAAAGACTCGCCCAGCCAAAGCATGTGGTCCAGGGAATCGTCCAGCGCCATCTGTGACTGAGCGATAAAAAAATCTTTGGCGCGCCTGAGCTCTCCGCGAGACACCTTCTCTCTTCGTATCCTGTCAAATTCTTTAAAAATGACGGCTGTGGCATCTGTTAATTTTTTATTATCAATACCTGCGTGGACAAAAAAGGCCCCCGTATCTTTTAATTTTTTAACATGGGTTGCGATCTCGTAAGCGAGCCCTTTCTTTTCACGAACCTCATTAAAAAGACGGCTGGACATATTGCAGCAT
>JBBTLH010000063.1:0-7039 GCA_038068755.1 Candidatus Omnitrophota bacterium | reverse complement strand
ATAAAAAACACCGCATGTCGCGGGCCCTAAGTAGCCGTCCGGTATGTGCATATTATATTCAGGAGGTAAAACGCAGGGTGGCTAATACTCTTTCAAAAACCTTGCTGGAAGCAAGAAAACCTGTTTTAAGATTTTTGTAGCTAAGGACATAGATGTCAGGGCCTCTTTCAAAGAAAAGCGTGCGCTCTTGCATTGCGACATCCTTGGCTGTAGTCTTATAAAGAGGTAACCGTGCTGAAAAAACTGCTTCTGTGTCACGCGCCGAAACTACTGCTTTGTTAAGAGATGTCACCTTATCCTGTATTAAGGTATATCCTTTTAATTTTTTCGCAACGGCAAGATACTGCTGGGACATAGCGGCCCTTGAACCCAACGCCATACCTAGGCCTTTTTTAGGATAGACCGTCAATGTGACAGAAGGCCCAAAACCCGCCTCCTTGTCAGGGACTCCGAACACATGGACTTGAAAATATTTTTCTTTTGTCCCGGTTGACTCCCGCAATGTCCAATCTTTTGGATATTCAAATGACAGGCGATCTCCTTTGTACGACAGATAATTCATTCTCATAAAAGCTCCTCTTGCCCACACAAGAAATAGCGCTGTTATGACTGCCGCCACAAGCACTATGTTCTTTTTATTATTCATCAAACCCTCCACAATATCTTAGTTCAATATTCAGGTAAACCGGCATAAACCTGCCTTATGTATTCCTTAGCCTGTGCCTCTCCAAAAGCCATGATAGATGCCCAACCATCCATATCAGGGTCTGTTTCTGGGCCCTTAATCTCATTCCAGACATTTGCGCTGTTAACAAAACAATTATACTCCTGGTCAATACTATTATATGTGTTAGTGCCGCGCTCAGGCTGGCCCTGGGTCATATCATAATTCCACCACGCGTGAGTACCCTCGTGAGCCAAAAGAGATGCCTGCACGCTCTCAGACTTTTCAAATTCCTCCAAGTTTATCGTTATGGTATTAAAATACGGCACATACCACGCCAACGCGCCTGATACTCCGGAACCAAAGCCGATGTTTACGTTATAAAGGCTTATCTTGCCGGAAACCTCCAAGCCGTTGGTTGAAACTGCCAAAGCCTGAAAAGCAGCCGCTGACTTTTGAGCATAGGCGGACGTAGAAGATGGAGCGGACGAAAAAACCGCCGAAGATGAAAAAGTACCTGTGCCATAAACAGCATCAATGCGGTAATAATACGTCTGATCGTTTGTCAGGCCTAAGTCTGAATAAAATGTGGCGCCTGCAGGCCAAGTTTCCTGAATAAGGTCAAAAGATCCGAGAGAAGACAATGACCTATAGATATTATAATAACTTGGGTTGCCGCTTGCGGCTATCCAACCTAAATTTATAAATGAATCATTGCCTATGGCCGTGGGAGCCTCTGAAAAAGCGCTAAAAGTGCCGCCACCTGAACCTGAGCCTCCTGTGCCGCTGCCCGTATCTCCTGACCCACCAGTCCCGCCGGAACCACCCGAAGAACCTCCAGAGCCGGAACCGCTGCTCCCTCCGCTTGCGCCGCCAGAACCAGTGCCAAAACCTCCGCCGCCTGCGCTACCTCCGCCGCCTCCACTGCCTCCTATATAACCCCCTCCTGCGCCCGAAGCAGTGCCACCTTGCGGCGCATAAGTTTGACTAAGGCTGCCATCAGCATACATAGCGATCTCAATCGGCTTATACTCGGCTCCGCCTTTGATGCGTTCGGCTATGGCTGTAAAATTTTCAGCTGTGGCATTGACAATCTTATACCTGAAGGTCTTATCCTGGATCTCAGGCGAAGGCAATTTATCGTTGATGTCTTTGGTATCGCTAGCGTTGACAAAAGCGCCGCTTTCGTCATACTTGGATAATTCGGCCTTACGGATAGCTGCCAGATTGGTCAGGGCTTCGGTATCTTCACTTTTAGATATAACCTTGAAATAAGACGCGCAGGCTAGCGCAACGAGGATAGAGATAATAATGATAATGCCGGCTATCTCAATAAGCGTGAATCCCTTAGTGTGGCGTCTCGGAATCATACGGAAATTATAACACAAACTTCTCTTTTGGAAGATTGAAATATCCTAATCGCACTCCGGCGCAATTCTTCTTTAACAAAGATACCATTTTGCATATCCCAATAGGCTTATCATCCGGATAAGGGACGCGCGTCCTGAAAAAATCAGGGTCCACGCTTAAATTTCGCAGTTGCAAAAGGTCAACAAACCCTTTTTTTAGGAATTTTACGAGTGGGCCGACCTCGCTTTCAGCATCCGTAAATCCCGGTAAAACCAAAAGGTTTATGGAAACAAAAAGGCCGCTCTTTTTCGCGCGCCGGACAGAATCAAGGACATCGCGCAATCGGTAGCCCCTGGGCCGATAGTAGTTTTCGTATGACCTTTCACAAACGCTGTTTAGGCTAACCCGCACGCTATCCAAACCCGCATTAGCCAATCTTTCTAAATAGGCTGGATTAAAACCATTGGTATTCAAATGTATGGTGCCCTTAGAAGTATTTTTCCGCAGGAGCGAGATGGCTTCTTTTAAAACAGGAAACTGCAACAACGGTTCTCCTTCACATCCTTGGCCAAAGCTGACGAGCGCCTGTTTTGTTTCTTTGACGTGGTATAAAGCGACTTCAAATACCTCAAGCGCTGTAGGCACAAAAGAGATGCGTTCGTGAGATGCAAGGCTGCAATCAGTCTCTTGAGAAGAAAGACACCCCAAACACCTGGCGTTGCATTGAGGCGATACAGGAAGGGGCGCCTCTCCTCTGTTTAAATAAAGATCCTGTGCGTTGCGGCAATTATAGAAAAGCGCGCAGCCAGAGAGATGCTTAAAAAGCCTGTTTTTCGGAAACTTTCTTAAAACTCTTGAGATATTTGCCCGCATCAATGACTTCTGTTCATAATAAAAAGGCCTCTGTCTTCTGGCAAGGTCTATCTGTAAGGCGCAGGCATAAAATTTGCCATTTCTCCATCCGACGGCAGTATACGGCCATAATGGCAGAGTGACGCCAGCCTTTGTCTTCTGCGCGGCAGGCAAATAAGTCCTTGTAAAACCAGGTATCAAAAATGCGGATACCGGAAAACATTTAAGATCCTGGAATTTTTTTACTGTAACGTAGGCTCTGTCAGCTTCATCCCAGGCTACGACAGCGTGGTGGGGCATAAAAAAAAGCGTGCTGCCTTTAGGCAAAGCGGCCATCTCATCGCGACGCGGCACTATAAAACTACGGCCATCAGACGCTGCCATCTTTAAGGCCGGATGGACGAATATATTTCCTTTTATGTCAGATAGAACGCAGCCGCTCAACTTCATCTTTCGTCAAAAACCTCCACTCGCCTTCTTTCAAGTCTCCGAGCTCCAAAGAGCCCTGCCTGATACGCGTCAGCTCTTTTACGTGATAACGCAGCAAAGCAAACATCCTCCTTATCTGGCGCTTGCGGCCTTCATGGATAACTATTTCCACCTCTTTGCCGGCCCCGGTAATTCGGCATGGAGAAGTAATCTTTGCATCAAGCAAAATACCCTTCTCTATTTTCTCTTTGTCCTGTAGTTTTAGCGGTTTATCCAAAACTGCGCGATAGGACTTTTCTGTTTCAAAGGAAGGATGGCTCATGCGGTGCGTCAATGTCCCGTCGTTAGTCAAAAGGATGAGCCCTGTTGTATCCTTATCAAGCCTGCCTACGGGATAGAGGCCTTTGAATTTAATGGGTAATACATCAAGGATCTTTTTTTCAGCAAACCTGTCGCTTTTGGTAGTTGTAACACCTTTGGGCTTATTCAAAAGGATGTATATATTTTCTTTATAGGGCAGGATGCGTTTGCCGTTAAGCGCAACAGATGAGGAAGGACTTGTCAGCTGATAAGACGGTTCAAGAATAGTTTTTCCGTCAACAGTCACACAGCCGCCAAGTATAAGGCTGAGGGCTTTTCTGCGTGAGCAGGCGCCGGAATGGGAAAGAAATACCTGAAGGCGCATCTTTTTAAGCCGGGCCAATGCGTTTTTTGACCAGTTCCAAGATCTCTTCGGAGCGGCAGGGTTTAGCAACAATACAGCGGTTAGCAATGATCTCGCCTGTTTTCTCCTGCTCTGATTTCGTCACGACGCTTGTCAAAAAGATAACAGGTATTTCCCGGGTCGCGGAGTTTTGAAGCAATTCCGCTGCAATATCTGAGCCGTCAATATCAGGCAGCATAAGATCTAAGATAATAAGGTTGGGGATGTCTTTTTTGGCGAGTTTTAGGCCTTCCGCGCCTGAATCAGCAACAACCACACCGTAGCCGCTTCTTCTCAAAAAACCTGACAAAAAATCCAGAATATCTTTTTCATCGTCAACTACCAAAATGGTTTTTCTTACGCCAGGGCACATAATACACCTCTTTTTCCGGCTGAAGTTCTTTATCGGTAAGTTGTGGGCTCATTTAAATATTATAACATATTATCGGATTTCTTCTTTAATTTTTCGGATACGCTCTTCCATGCGTGGATGGCCGCTTAAAATTTCAAACACCCTGCCCGAAGGGCCTTTTTCCTTATTTAAAAGTTCAAGTGTCCTGACCAAGCCGTAAGGGTCATATCCGGCGCGCAGCGTATATTTAACGGCTAATTTATCAGCCAGGAATTCGTCTTCGCGGCTGTACCCGCGAGATAATAAGCCATAGACCACGTCAGTAGCGCCTGATATCTCCCTGGCAAGCTCAGGATCGTTCTTGCCAAACCCGGCCAGGGCCAAAGCCATCAAAAAATTATAACCCAGCGCGGCCTGCATTTTTTTAACAGAGTGTTTTGCCGCTACGTGCCCTACCTCGTGGGCTAAAATGGCGGCCAGCCCCTGCTCATCTATCCTGTCCAAAAGGCCTTTATAGATATATACATATCCGCCCGGAAGA
This sequence comes from Candidatus Omnitrophota bacterium, assembly GCA_038068755.1. GTDB lineage: Bacteria > Omnitrophota > Gorgyraeia > Velamenicoccales > Velamenicoccaceae > Phelpsiimicrobium. Next base: position 2,148 of record JBBTLH010000063.1, on the reverse strand, counting down.
GCAAAGGCGTTCAGATCGCGGCTATCTAATACCATAAAGTGATAGACAATATCTCTCCTGTCTGAGGACTGGGCTATCCTTTGGCCTATCTTATTTACAAAAAGTTGAATTGCTGCGTCATTAAGCGGCGGGATCTCGTTTTTTATAATATTATCCGATATGCCGCGGCCTATTTGCACTTCTTGCATACTATCAATCAAAATGAGCTCTTTCTTTTGCGTCGCGGGATTATAGGCCGTAGCACAGCCCGTTAACGCCATTATCGGAAAGAAACAAATCAGGGTTTTGACTTTTAAGGGGATATTCACGTCAGGAGGCTTTTTATCTTTTCGGGTATCTTGCGGGGCTTGACATCCTTGTCAATGAGGACATGCGTAGTATAGCCTTCAGCCAGAAGGAGGCCGTCTTTTTTGCGCAAAACCTTATAGTTAAACTTTAAGCTTGAGCTTCTGACATCGCTGGGCCACGTATGAATAACGATAATATCGGCATAGAGCGCGGGCGCTTTATAAACGCAATTTGACTCAACGACCGCCATAAACAACCCATCTTTCTCAACGTCGCAATAATCCAGGCCCTGCGCAAAAAGATATTCCGTGCGGCCTACTTCAAACCATACTAAATAATTAGCGTAATAGACAATACCCATCTTATCCGTTTCGGCATACCTGACCTTTATTTCGGTTGTATGGATCTTAGGAGGCATTGTATTTCCTCGCCTTCAGCATCTTGTATTTAAGCTGGCCACAGGCAGCCGCAATATCCGCGCCCCGCGGCATCCGGACCATCGCTTCAATGCCGTTTTTGGCTAAATAACTCTTAAAAAATAATACCTCAAGCTTGCTCGGCGCCTGAAACCCTATCCTGGAAATAACGGGGTTGTATGGGATAATGTTGACCTTGGCATTTAAACCGCGCATAAGCCTTATCAAGCTCTGAGCATCCTCAACGCCGGTATTATATCCTCCAAGAAGGCAATATTCAAACGTGACTTTTCTTTTTGTGGCAACGTAATATTTTCGGATAACTTCAAATAAGGCCTTTAGCGGGAACCTTCTGTTAATGGGGAGAATCTCGCTGCGCTTCTTGTCGGTAGCGGCGTGCAGGGAAACAGAAAGCTCGACCTGCAAGGCTTCCTTGCTCAAACGCTCTATTCCCGGGGCAAACCCCGCGGTTGATATGGTTATCTTCCTTGCGCCCAGGCGAATACCTAATTCAGAGTTTATAATCCTTATGGCGCGCATGACATTATCGTAATTATCCAGCGCCTCGCCTATGCCCATAAATACAACGTTGGTTATACGGCTTGAAACGTTTTTCCGAATAGTGATAAACTCAGAGAGTATCTCAGACGTTGATAAATCCCTCTTAAAACCAGGAAGGCCGCTTGCGCAAAACGCGCAGGAAAACTTACATCCCACCTGAGCAGACAGGCATACGGTGACGCGAGACTTAAACGGTATGGACACGCCCTCAATAAGGGCGTCGTCTTTGAGCCTGAATAAGAATTTCTGCGTCAAGTCACGTGAAGTCTCTATTTCTTCCAAGCCCAATTTTTCTATCGCGAATACTTCTTTTAGCCTTTCCATGACGTCTTTAGGCAGGTTGACCATCAAAGAAAAATCTTCAACGCCTTTCTTATAGAGCCAGCCGTAAACCTGCCGCGCCCGGTAAGGCGCCAGGCCTAAACTTTTAAATTTTTCTTCCAGTTCTTTGAGCGTGTAATTCCTTATGTCTTCAATCATGAAAATACTTTTCCGTTCATTATGGTGCGATATAGGTACCGCTTTTGCCGCCGGTCTTCTTCAATAACTTCAAGTCCGTGATAACGATGTCTTTGCTTTCGGTCTTTGCCATATCATAAATGGTCAAGGCTGCGACAGAAGCCGCTAACAGCGCCTCCATCTCAACACCCGTAGCATAACTCGCTTTCGCTGTCGCCGTAATCGTCACAACGAGCCTTTCAAATTTAAAATCTACGCCGACATAAGTCAGGGAAAGCGGATGGCACAACGGTATGATAGCTGCCGTATTCTTTGCCGCTAAAATACCCGCTGTTTGAGCCGCAGCCAAACAATCACCTTTCGGCAACAGGCCGTTCTTTATCTTTTTTATAGTCTCAAAGGAACTCGCGACCTTCACCGATGC
>JBBTLH010000062.1:0-8012 GCA_038068755.1 Candidatus Omnitrophota bacterium | reverse complement strand
TTCGCAGCTCGGCGGCTGAAGAACTCGGCCCGATGCCGCTACATCGGGCCTCAGGCATACTTGATGTATTCCCTCAAGTATGCCCCCAACAGTCTTTAAGTAAGGTGGGACACTTCAGCCGTACTTTATGTTTTCGACAGAAAACATAAAGTATCCCCTCACTGCTCAAGCATGCTTCGCCTGAAATCGAATGTCGCTGCGAAAAACAACAGAAGCGACAAGCAGACAGATTTAGGTGGAGACTGGACTGGTTTGGCTTGAAGCAAAACTTGTGGAGGCCGAGCGGGCATGGATCCGGCTCTGATTTTATATAAAATCAGAGCCGGGGAGCGAGGCCGGAACCAGAGAGAGCCTTGACGGCAGGGTCAAGGCGAACGTTTTTGCGCAAGACGAACCAGGCCAGGCTCTCTTCCAATATATTGACTGCACAGGGCATGGAGGCTTGCGCGTCGCCAGGCTATACCCGGATGAGCCGGTAGTCCAAGCTGCCTAAGCCGATCTTTTCGGCGTAGGTGAACATGTTTTGATACGCGTTGTGGTCTTTGAGAAAGCGGTATTCATCGCTCATCAGGTCTAATGTAGACTTATCTAAAGCCAGAGGGTCTGTTGATGCCAGGATACCGACAGGCGAGCTTATGATGCGGTCATCTTTGGTCGCGATACAATCGCACTCCTGCGTAATATCAAAGGCAAACGTGATAAAAAATTTATTTTTGAATTTAGACAAAATAAAGCGCGCGACTTCATCCATGCGCGCGCAAAAGACATTCATGTCTTCTTCCCAGTTCACATTGATAGCGTCAAACTTACAAGCGCACAGGCACTCCCCGCAGCCGATACAGGCCCCTATGTCAATGCGAGCTTTTTTATCGGCACAAAGTGTGATGGCGCTTACCGGACAGATGCGGATACAGCATCCGCACCCTGTGCACTTCTCTCTTACGGCCGACGGCTTCATGGAAGAATGCTGGACTTGTTTCGTCGGCCTGCAGCTCATACCCATGGCAACATTTTTGATGGCTCCGGCAAAACCTGAAAAAATATGGCCGGTGGCATGAGATAATACAAGAAGGCTATCCAGCATGCCCACAAAAGATGGTACTTTTATCTTCTTTATGTGGGCGGCATCTATCGTAAACTCCCTGCCGTCCTGTCCTAATACGCCGTCAGCTACCACAAAAGGCGCGTTGACGCAAGGATCACAAAACCCTTTTGTATGCGCAAGTTTTAAATGATCAACGGCATTCTGCCGCTGCCCTTTATAGATGACACTCGTATCAAAAAGAAAAGGTTTGGCGCCTACGAGCTTGATCTTCTCTATGACGCGCCCGGCCAGCTCCGGGCTCACATTATAAACACACGCAGAATCTCCTACGGTCAATTTGACCGGGACTATTTCGTCTTCTTTATAAACCAGGAAAGACGCGGCTTTTTCTAATAGTCTATCAAGAGCCGCGCAACGCGACTCTGTGTCACTGGTATCCACAGGCGCAAAATAAACGTCGCTCTTCATGGCTAACCCTCCATCTAAAATATCCCACTTTACAGCATTTCCAAAACCTGCTAATATGAAAATCCTAAAATGAAAAATATCCGGGCCGCTAGCTCAATCGGTAGAGCATCTGACTCTTAATCAGAGGGTTGAAGGTTCGAGTCCTTCGCGGCTCATATTTGAAGCCACACGATCTTTGTGTGGCTTTCTTATCAAAGATACAGGACGAGAACCTAAGGGGTGTGGGGAGACCGTCCCCACGCCCTCGGGGTAACAGCGAACGCAGTGAGCGCCATAGGGGCAGTGGTTCGACGTTGCTCACCATTCTTCGAACAATCCTGAGCGAAGTCGAAGGAAGCCCCTTTGGGGAGGAGCGTAAGCGACGACAGGTTCTAGTCCGCCATTGGTTTAGTGGCGGACGGAGTCCTTCGCGGCTCAAAATTCCTTTTAACACAAAGCCACATCTGAAAGATGTGGCTTTTTATTTAGGACTAAAAAATATCCTGTTCATTGAGATATCTTGTCTATTCCTTCATTATGGCTGCAATGACTGCTCTGCTTCCACGGGCTGTTCTGCTGTCGGCGTTGCCGCATCTGTCGGCATAGTCGGAGCTATTGTGGTCTCGATTGCCGGAGCCGGTTGAACCGATTCGGATACAGGCGCTGCTACAGGCGCCACAGAAACCTTGACTTCTTTTGACGCAATAGCATCCTTAACGTCGTTCTGCAACTGTTGTATATCTTTAGCCATTCCCTCTAATTTGGAAGCTATATCTCTGCTTTGCGCATCGCTTGCCGCGGCTTTGCCTTCAATATTCTTTATGCTATCGGCGTTACTCCTGGCCTGAGATTCAATTTTTTTAAAAGTGGCATCAAAACCATCCACCTTATCCTTGATCATGCGGATATTCTTTACCGTGGCCTGATCCTGTACTACGAATTGAGCATACACCCCTCCCAGCAGAACAAAAACAATGATGACTAAAATACCTAATACCTTATCCGTCTTCATCTCTCATCCCCCCTGTTTTTCTCAGCTTGCCTTATTTTCCAACTTTGTCTACAACCAATATTTTTTAGCCATAGCGATCCTGACTTTATAATATTATAGCTCATAAATAAGACTAATCCAGCACCTTTATTTTCGTCGTAAAAAATGCGCCTGGAGGGAAAACTGAATGCTATATACTTAACGCGCCCAGCAGGGATCGAACCCGCAACATTCAGTTCCGAAGACTGACGCTCTATCCAGTTGAGCTATGGGCGCAAGATTTTCTCTATACAATATCACAATTCGCTCCGAATATCTCTTTTGCTTTCTTGAGCGTTGAATGCAGAGCCGGTTTTACCCAATTTTGCGCCGGTGGCCTTATCGGCGCGTTAAGCTGAACGCGGTCCGGCTTGATCATATCCGCGGCCGACTTTATCTTTTTAAGGTACTCCTGAGTGTCATTGAGCCCGCGCACCAGCATCACCTCAAGCCACATCTTTCCCTTAAACGCCCGCCTGAACTTGATAAGAGCTTCAATGACATCCTCAACGCGCAATCCCTTTATAGGCGAATCTATCTTCTCAAACATATCCTGAGTGACCGCGTCAAGCGAGGGGATAAGCAGGTCCACATCTTTGATGTCGCTTGAGACCTTAGGGTCAACCATAGTGGAGCTATTCGTGATCAGCACAATGGGAAGACGCGTCAGCTCCTTGACCGCTCTTATCAAAGCGCCTATGGAGCAATGCAGTGTCGGCTCTCCAGAACCAGAAAACGTAACGCAGTCTATTTTCAGGTCTTTGGGCTTATTGATAAAAAAATTCTTTATTTCCTCAAGTATTTCGCCGACGGGCGCGTAATTTTTTCTCTGTTTTGTCTTCTTCGTCGTTTTTTTAAGCTGGCAATAAACGCAGTCAAAACTGCAGACCTTGTAGGGCACAACGCTTATCCCCAGAGAATTCCCCAGCCTCCTGGACTTGACCGGACCGTAGATATATTTCATTAACTTTGCCTATTTTAAATAAAGGTTCTTTTGTATAAGATTTTGATTATGTTATTCAGTAGCATAAAGAGGCATGTTATGAATGGAAAGTTTTTCGAAAAGTATTTGGCAAAAACTGTCTGAGTCCGCCAAAGAATTGATGGCGGACGAGTTGTTTTTGCCTTTTTCGAGAAACTTTTCAACGAATGCCGAGCGGATGAATAATATAATCAAAAACTTATCCGTTTGTTTGGATACCGATGTTTCATTATTTACGAAAAATAGGGATAGCTCTCGCTATCCCTATTGATATCGTAAAAAGATACGTAGTATTTTTACTGTCTTACTTAACCACGAGCACCGAATTTTCAGTGCCGAAGGAATTGATAGTCCTGCGGGAGCAGGCCGGATCAGTGATCCAAGAGCCATCAATGACAAACTTGTATTCATAAGTCCCTGTCGGAACCGTAGCTTGAGCCTTCCAGACACCGTTTCTGTCTTTTTGGGCTGTCAGGCTATCCGGTTTCCAACCGTTAAAATCTCCGGCCACGCCCACCCAATTGGCCTTAGGAGCAGATATCTTAAACTCTATCTTTTTCGTAACAACAGTTTTTCTAACCATGCCCCGCCTCCTTTTAGAGATTTATTTTATAAACATTCCTTGAGTTTGTCAAGTTAAACAACAACAATGACTATGCGCTTTCTGTCCGCTATCCGCACGCAGATCTCCCGGTCTATCATAAGGGTCCTGTGAGCTTCTATGGCCAGGCACTTGCCATTCACCATGCTTAGAAACTCAATAGTCCTGGGGCCCACCACCGGAATATCAAACCTCATGTCCTGATCGGGTTTACTGACTTTTATCACTACAATGCCGCCGTTAGCCAACTTTCCACCGCGCAGAATAGCCGCATCCGTGCCTTCAATAGCTTCCACGGCCACGATAGCGCCGTTCTTGACAACAAGGGTCTGGCCTATGTCTAAACCCGCCATCTTTTTAGCCATATCATAACCAAAGCGTATATCATTCAAGATCCCGGCATCCGGCTGACATTTTGTCAAAATGCCGCTAGGCAACAGGTATTCCTCTAAAAACAACGTTGAATCTATCAATTCTATGGAACGTTCGGCGAGTTTATCGGCCACAGCGCCAAAGACTGTATCCGGCCTTTTGTCTTTGACAGCCGAAAGCAAGGTCTTTAACGCCTCATCGCCTGCGTCTTTATAAAAGAGGTTCTTCGGATTGACCTGGCCTGCCATGATGACCTTGCTTATACCCTCGGCCTCAAAGATATCAAACATCCTTGAATATTCTTTCAACGTCAGCCAATATACTTTCTTAACCAAAGGTGTTATCCAGGGCGACGTATCCTTCTTAATGGCAACAGCAATGACGTCTATGCCATTACGGCTGGCGGCCTTCGCGAAAAGGAGAGGGAATTTACCGTTGCCGGCTATCAAGCCTATCTTTTTAATGCCGTTAAGTTTGCTCAATGACATATACCGCGTTCTGAAGTAGAGATAAATTCAACCAGATTGTCTATTTCCGGTGAGGAAGGAAGGTTCTTTTTTATTTCTTCAATGGCGTGCTTCTTATTAAGGCCGGATTGTAAAAATATCTTATAAGCCGCTTTTAGATCATGGATGACCTCTTTTGAAACCCCGGCCCTCTTTAATCCGGTAAGGTTAAGGCCGTAAAATTTCGCGGGATGTCCGTCGCATGTAGAATACGGCGGGATGTCCGTGACGACTTTTGAACAACCCCCCACTATGGACATAGTACCCAATCTTACAAATTGGTGGATAGCGACCAAGCCGCCTACTATCACCCTATCCTCTAACGTCACATGGCCCGCCAACGTGCCGGCGTTGGCTATGATACAATGGCTGCCGACTATACAATCATGAGCAATATGACTATAGGCCATAATAAGGTTGTTATTGCCTATTACCGTCCGGCTACCCTCAGTAGTGCTTAAATTAATTGTGACGTATTCGCGGATGATATTGTTCTCTCCGATGACAACAGAACTTTTGGCGCCGTCATACTTTAAGTCCTGCGGCACGTTTCCGATGGCCGCGCCAGTAAAAATCTGACAACTGGCGCCTATCGTGACATCATTTTTAACGTCGCAAAAACTGCCTATTCTGACACCCTTGGCTATCTTTACGCCGGCCCCTATAACAGCATATGGCCCGACCTCCACGTCGCGCTCCAAGCGCGCTTTTTTAGAGATTATGGCTGTAGGATGTATTTTCATCTATCTCTCAACTAACGCGAACATCAACTCTGCTTCAGCGACCACTTCACCGTCCACAAAAGCGCGCGTGACAACCTGGCCGGTCTTAGAGCGAAGTTTTCCGACTTCTACCTCTATGCGCAATTGGTCGCCCGGAACCACAGGTTTCCTGAATTTCACATTATTAGCAGCCATAAAAAAAGCAAGTTTACCGCGGTTCTCAGCAGGGCTCAACATGAGAACCCCGCCCACCTGGGCCATCGCCTCAACTATCAAAACGCCCGGCATGACGGGCCTGCCGGGAAAATGCCCTTCAAAGAAATTATCGTTAATAGTCACGTTCTTTATACCTACGGCGCGCTTGCCCTCTTCCATAGAAATTACCCTGTCAACGAAAAGAAACGGATAGCGGTGCGGCAGAATCTTCATAATAGTCGTCGCGTCTATATCTGAGCCTTTAGAACATCCTTCAATGGACCTGATGGCCACCATCAACTGCCGCTCCATCTGGTCTTTTATCTTCTGCACGAGCCGAAGGTTTAAAGTGTGGCCGCTCCTGACGGCGAGTATGTGGCCTTTGATAGGCATACCCAATAGATAAAAATCTCCGAGCAGATCAAGTATTTTGTGGCGGATGAATTCATCCCGGAAACGCAGCTTATTCTTTACGACGCCGGAGTCTGAGACAACAAGCGTATTTTCATAATTAGCGCCTTTGCCTAAGCCGCTTTTGACAAGGGCATCAACTTCTTCCTGAAGACAGAATGTCCTGGCCGGTGCAAGCTCCTTTTCAAAAGAGCCGCTATCAACACGGATATCCATATACTGGCTGCCTAAAACAGGATGGTCATAGCTTAGGGTATAAGATATCCTAAAATCTGATGACGGCAATATCACGATAGAAGAATCTTCGTCTGTTACCCATATGGCTGTGGTGACCTTAAAAATCCTGCGTTGGGCGTCCTGTTCCGCGATGCCGGCCTTTTTTAACGCTTCCACGAAACCAAGAGTGCTGCCGTCAAGGCCGGGCACTTCATTATTATCTATCTCAACCAAGATATTATCTATTCCCAAACCGTACAAAGCGGCCATGAGATGCTCTATTGTCTGCACCTGAACATCGTTAAAAGAAATGGTCGTGCGCCGCGGGTTCTTTTTAACTGACAAAAGCGAACTCACCTCAGCCTTGATCATCGGCTGCCCGGGCAAGTCAACTCTCTGGAACACAACACCCATGCCGGTTCCCAGAGGCTTGAACTTCAGGCGCACGGGATGGCCCGTATGCAACCCTATGCCTTCTACCGAGACTTCACGAACTATTGTACGTTGCAATCCTGTCTCCCTTGTTTCTTTAATCGCTCTTCTAATTCTTCAATTTTCTTTTTCAACTCACGGACACTTTTGACCAACTCAGGCAAACCGGTCATAGCCGCGTAAATACGCATCGCCTCGTTGTGAGGCCTTGCCGGATAACCTGAGACAAAAGTGTTAGGCGGCACAGATTTCGTTATGCCTGCCTGAGCCGCCAGAATAGCGCCGTCGCCTATCTCAATGTGCCCTACAAGGCCTGCCTGTCCGGCTATAGTGACGTTATTGCCTATGCGCGCAGAACCGGATATACCGGCCTGAGCCACAATGATGCTGTTTTCGCCGATGACGACGTTATGAGCTATCTGCACAAGGTTATCAATCTTGGTCCCTTTGCCGATAAAGGTCTTATCAAAACGCGCGCGGTCAATAGTGACATTAGCGCCTATCTCCACGTCATCTTCAATGACCACCGTACCCACCTGCGGTATAAGGCGATGTTTACCACCGACATTAGCGTAACCGAATCCTTCCGAGCCGATAACTGTGCCGCTCTGGATAAAAACACGGTCACCTATCAATACTCTTTCCCTGATAGAAACATTGGCGTAAAAGATGCATCCTGAACCTATCTTGACATCGCCTCCAATATAACAACCCGCATAGATAACGGTGTTGTCGCCTATGTCTGTTCCATCTTCAATGACCGCGTGCGCCCCAATGGCAACGCCTCTGCCTAGCTTAGCGCTCTTAGCAACGACCGCTGTCTTATGGATCCCTTCGGGATGTTTTAACTTTACGGGATGCATCATAGCGACAACCTGAGCGAAAGCCAAAGATGGGTCTTGTGTCTTTATGATGGGTTTGGAAGCAGATTCAATATCCAGAGGCGTTATGATTGCGCTCGCCTCTGTCTGTGTGATAAGGGACATATAACGGCGGTTAGCTAAAAAAGTTATGTCGCCCTTTTTAGCTTCTTTGATGCCGCTGGCGCCGCTG
>JBBTLH010000061.1:0-6429 GCA_038068755.1 Candidatus Omnitrophota bacterium | reverse complement strand
TGATGGCAAGTCCGAATTTGAAGTGATGCGACATTTGAAAAACTTAAGCGCCAAGAATGCCACTGATCTCGTTTGTTTTGTCGGCGCCGGTTTCTATGACCACTATATACCTTCGGTAGTTGACCACCTCGCTAACCGGGCCGAATTTTATACCGCCTATACGCCTTATCAACCGGAGTGCTCTCAAGGGACGCTACAGGCCATTTATGAATACCAGAGCGCTATCTGTCGTCTAACAGGCATGGAGATCGCCAACGCCTCTCTTTATGACGGAGGCACAGCGCTTTACGAAGCCCTTATGATGGCGCGCCGGATCACGGGCAGGAACCGCGTGCTCGTGGATGACGCGGTTTCACCCATCTATAGGACCATCATCTACAGCTATACCAAAAATCTTGATATTGAATTCGTGGAAGTCCCTGTGCAACACGGCCAGAGCGACCGCGCTGCCATCAAAAAACACTTAGACGACAAAGTTGCCTGCATCATTCTTCAAAATCCGAACTTTTTCGGCGCCATAGATGACCACTCGGATATATCATGCGACGCGCACCGCGTAGGCGCTTTGGTAGTTGAATCAGCCTATCCCTTATCGCTGGGGCTTTTAAAAACCCCCGGAGAGATGGGTGCTGACATCGCGACAGGCGAAGGCCAGAGTTTAGGGCTGCCTCTTTCTTTCGGCGGGCCGTATCTTGGTTTCATGAGCACAAAAAGAGAATTTGCCAGAAAAATGCCGGGCCGCGTTGTAGGCGAGACCGTTGACACAAACAACCGGACAGGCTATTGTCTGACTCTGCAGACCCGCGAGCAGCATATACGCCGCGAGAAAGCGACCTCCAACATATGTTCCAACGAGGCGCTATGCGCCCTACGCGCAGTTATCTACCTTTCCTGCGTCGGCAAAGAAGGATTGGCTCAAGTAGCAAAGCTAAATTACGAAAAGGCGGAATTTGCCAAATCGCTTATAGGAAAAATAAAGGGTGTATCCGTCAAGAAAAACTCACCCACGTTCAATGAGTTCACCGTGGTCCTGCCGCGCGACCCCAAAGAAGTTATCGCCGCCATGATAGAAAAAGGCTTTGCCGCGGGCTTTCCCCTGACACGCTATTACAAAGACATGGAAAACTATATGATAGTAGCCGTTACGGAAAAACGTACTAAAGAAGAGATCGTCTGCTACGCCCAGAGCCTTGAATCTGTATTGTGGAGTTGATCTTATGGAACTGATCTTCAAAAAAAGCGCCCCCGGGCGTCGTTGCACCAGGTTCGCCAAAAGCGACGTACCAGAGGCCCGCGATCTCCCGGCAAAATACCTAAGAATTGCTAAAGCGGAACTTCCCGAACTCTCAGAGCTTGACGTAGTGCGCCACTTCACCAATCTTTCCAGGATGAACTTTTCCGTGGATACTAACTTTTACCCGCTCGGCTCCTGCACCATGAAATACAATCCGAAATTCACCGAGGATATAGCTAAACTGGAAGGGTTCGCCTCCCTGCACCCCCTACTGCCGCAATTAAGGCTCGGCGGCCTGCTCACGCAGGGGGCTCTTGAAGTCCTCTATTGCATGGAAGAACTCCTCTGCGAGATAACCGGCATGGACAATTTCACCATGCAGCCGGCCGCAGGTGCTCACGGCGAATTGACCGGCGTCATGCTCATCGCAGCCTATCACCGCTCAAAGAATGAAAAGAGAAAATATATTTTAGTGCCTGATTCGGCTCACGGCACAAACCCGGCGAGCGCGGCAATAGCGGGTTATGAGATAATAAACATCCCGTCCAATGAAAACGGGCTGATGGATATAGAACACTTAAAAGAAAAACTGACAGAAGACGTTGCTGCCATCATGATGACATGCCCTAATACGCTGGGGCTTTTTGAAACAGAAATAGACAAGATAGCAAAACTCGCCCACCAAAAAGGCGCTCTCATGTATTATGACGGCGCCAACCTGAACGCCATCTTGGGCAAATGCAGACCCGGTGACTTAGGCTTTGATGTCATCCACCTGAACTTGCACAAGACCTTTTCAACACCGCACGGCGGCGGCGGGCCGGGCGCGGGCCCTGTAGGAGTCAAAAAAGAACTATCAGAGTTCCTGCCTGTCTCGCGCGTGGTCAAACGGGATGACGGCATGTTCTGCCTGGATTACAAACAGCCCAATACAATAGGCTACATCGCCCCATTCTACGGCAACTTTCTGGTTATATTAAAAGCATACGCATATATCCTGCTCTTGGGCAAAGAGGGGCTCATCAGGACAAGCGAACAGGCAGTCCTGAATGCCAATTATATCCTGGCAAAATTAAACAAATATTTCACCTCTCCCTACCCTAAAAAATGCATGCACGAATGCGTCTTGTCCGGCGTAAACGCATTAGACATCGCCAAATTCCTTATAGACCGCGGTATCCATCCGCCTACCATCTACTTCCCGCTGATCGTCAAAGAAGCGCTTATGATAGAACCCACGGAAACAGAATCTAAAGAAACGCTGGATTATTTTATTGAATGTATGATTGAAGCCGCCCGCCTCTCAAAAGAAAACCCCGGCGCGCTCAAAAAAGCGCCACAGACAACGCCCGTGGGCAGGCTTGACGAGACCAAAGCCGCGCGTGACATGAACTGCGCATTACTATAAAACTCATGATAACTGCGCGACTCATACAATCAGGGCATTGCGACGCGGCGACGAATATGGCGATCGACGAGGCCATATTTTTAAGCTACAAGGAAAATATCTCTGCGCCCACGCTTCGCCTCTACGGATGGAAACCCGCGGCTGCCTCCATAGGCTGCTCCCAAAACCCCCAAGACACCCTGGACCTGGAAGCCTGCCGAAAACAAAAAATAACGTTCGTGCGCAGGCCTACAGGCGGTGGCATCATCTTTCACGACCACGAACTGACCTATAGCCTAGTCCTCGCTGGAGGCGACATCGGGCTCTCAGACCGTGTCAAAGAATCTTTTGAGAACATCACGTCATTTTTAATAACGGCCTATCAGGATTTGGGTATTGACGCCTGTTTTGCCAAAAATACATCCGGGCCCAAGCCGAAAGATCACACGATCGCTGACTTTTGTTTCTCCAGAAAAGAGGAATATGACATCCTGGTGAACGGCAAAAAACTTGGCGGCAACGCCCAGAAAAGAAGGCGCAACATTATACTTCAGCACGGCTCTATACCTCTATCGTTTGACAAAACAAAAGCATCTAAGCTGCTTAAAGGCCATTGCGCCTCAGGCCCGCTTGATATCACGACTATTTATGATATTGCCAGGGTCAAAATAGACGAGAGCGCTCTCTCGGATGCCTTGACAAAAGCTTTCTCTTCCCACTTTAAAACGACCTTAAAACTTGATAGCCTGACAAATGAAGAAAAAATTATCTCCGAAGAATTAAGAACCTTTAAATACGCCAATACGGAGTGGAACTTCCATGCCAGAGCAACAGCGCCGGCCCGAGTGGCTTAAGAAAAAAATAGAATTTGATAAAGGGCGTCAAACAAGCGCGCTTTTAAATGAGCTGGGGCTAAACACCGTCTGCCGCGAAGCCAAATGCCCCAACATCTCGGAATGCTATAAAAATGCCCATGCGGCCTTTCTGATACTCGGCCGCTATTGCACTCGCAACTGCAGTTTCTGCAACGTTGAAAAACAAAAACCTGATGAGCCCGATCCTGACGAACCGGGCAAAGTCGCGCGCGCTGTCGCAACTATGGGATTAAAACACGTTGTCGTCACCAGCGTCACTCGCGACGACTTGGCTGACGGCGGAGCAGCGATGTTTGTAAATACTGTCAAAGAAATAAGAAAAATAAGGTCTCGTAAAAAAATAACCATTGAGCTTTTAATACCCGATCTTAGAGGTGACGTACAGGCCCTGGAAACTGTAGCGGGTAGTTTGCCTGACATCATAGCTCACAACCTTGAGACTGTGCCGCGGCTTTATAACTTCCGGCCACGGGCCAACTATGCGAGATCCATTTTTGTATTAAAACACGTCAAAAAAACGAATGGAAAGATCCGCACAAAGTCAGCCCTCATGCTCGGCCTCGGAGAAAAAGAAAAAGAAGTTACGGATGCAATGGAAGATCTCAAGGTGGTGGGTTGCGACTTTCTGGCTTTAGGGCAGTATCTACGGCCCAGCTTAAAGCATACCGAAATCGCAGAATATATCGCGCCCGGACAATTCCAGCGCTACAAGGCCCTTGCCCTCCAGAAAGGCTTTAAACACGTGGAAAGCGGCCCTTATGTGCGGAGCTCTTTTTTAGCGGCGTCCTATTTGGCTTAAAAAATACTACCTGGTTATCTTTGCGATAGCGTCGTAATCCGTCTCGCCGCCCTGCATTGAGATAATGAAATATTTCGCCGTCTTGACGCGTTCTCTCTCGTCAAAGTTGTCTTTGGCGGCATTCAAGTATTCCTGAAAATATCTCATGGACTCTTTTATATTCTTTGCCTTGCAGTAATAACGCGCCAGCCAGTAATACGGCGGCGCGAACTGCGGCCCGGCGCCTATGGCCTTTTTGAAATATTCTTCGGGAAACTCCATCCGCAATAACCCCAGATAATACCACGACCAATAAAGCCGAGGATTGAGCTTGACCGCCTTTTTAAAGAACTCATATGACTTATCAAATTTTTCCTGCTCAAAATAACCCATGCCTATGGCCTGATATATCAAAGCGTCATCCTTGCCGGTAGTAAGTTTTAATTGTTTATAAAATGCTTCGTCTACGTTCTCTTGCCCTGATTTAGCGCCGACTTCAGGATCGGCTTTGCCAGTTTTTTGGGCATGCGCCGTCATGGCCAAAAAAGGGAACATTAAAACCACCAATATTAGAATTTTAGCCCTGTTCAACATAATAATGCCAAGCATATACTCTCCTGTGAAATATAATACTACTGTCATGCGATGGCGTCAATCTTATCTGCCTTGCTTCATCTCGTATCGCCATTTCCATATTGAATAAATCGGCGGGTAAACCAAAAGCTCCATAATAAAACTCGTGAATATGCCGCCGATCATGGGCGCAGCTATACGTTTCATCATATCAGCCCCCGCGCCCATTGACCACATAATGGGAATTAAACCGATAAATGTTGTCATCACGGTCATCATCTTCGGCCGGATACGCTTCACAGCGCCGTGAATGATCGCTTCATGCAGGTCATCGCGTGTCTTCATCTTCCCTGCCCTCACACGCTCATCATAAGCAAGGTCGAGAAAAAGCAACATGAAAACTCCCGTTTCAGCATCCAGGCCCATAAGCGCGATCATTCCCACCCAGACCGCAATTGACATGTTATAGTTTAAAAGATACAAGAACCATACAGCGCCAACCAAAGAAAACGGCACCGCCAGCATAACTATGGAAGCCTTAACAGGAGATTTGGTATTCATGTAAAGCAAAATAAAAATCAGGAAAATAGTAATAGGTATAACAAGTTTCAATCTCTCTTTCACCCTAAGCATATTCTCGTATTGCCCGCTCCAGGCAAGCGCATAGCCCGCAGGCAGCTGGATCTTCTCACGGACGATCTTGCGCGCTTCTGTAACATAGCTTCCCACATCGCGTCCGGCAATATCAATATACACATACCCTGCGAGCATGCCGTTTTCATCCCGGATCATGGCGGGCCCCAAAGACAAACGTATATCGGCCAGCTGTTCAAGCGGTATCTGGGCTCCTGACATCGTGGGCACAAGCACTCTCTTTAACTTATCCAGATCATCGCGGAACTCTCTCGCATAGCGGACATTGACAGTGTAGCGCTCCCGGCCTTCAATAGTTGTAGTGACCGGCTCGCCGCCTATCGCTGACATAATGATCATTTCCGCATCTTTTACCGTGAGGCCATAGCGGGCGAGCTGTTCGCGTTTTATATCAAAATCTATGAAATATCCTCCAGTCACGCGCTCGGCAAAAACAGAACGCGTGCCTTTAACATCCCTTAGCGTTGATTCAATGTTTAGGCCGATCTTTTCGATCTCTTTCAGGTCAGCGCCGTATATCTTTATTCCCACCGGCGTGCGCACCCCAGTTGACAACATATCAATCCTCGCCTTTATAGGCATAGTCCACGCATTTGATACTCCGGGGAATTTCATCTTTTGATCTAACTCATTTATCAGATCTTCATATGTAACGCGGTCGCGCCAGATAGGCCTAAAAGGTGTTTGCATAAATCCCGGCATCCATGAATACCAGCGATGGACTTTTCGCCATTCGTTTTCCGGCTTTAATATAACGGTTGTTTCCATCATAGAAAACGGTGCAGGATCAGTAGACGTCTCCGCGCGGCCTGCCTTGCCAAACACCCTTTCAACCTCAGGGGTATTTTTAAGGATCTTGTCCATGGACTGAAGTAATTTCTGGGTCTCGGTTACCGATATGCCCGGTAAGGTCGTAGGCATATACAGT